>JAZOLE010000026.1:0-7858 GCA_045652835.1 Eubacteriales bacterium
AACAGAGCATCTTGGTGAGAGGGGAGCAGACCTGCGCTCATCAGCGCGTCAACACCTGCACCAAAAATCTTCATCATGTAGGTGATCCACACGCCAATGACGCCCCAGATCAAAAATCGCGCCCAAACGTAGGAGGGCAGCGCCCATTCCTTTTTGGCAAGACGAACTGCAAGCAGCTCGCCCGCGGTTGCAAGCAATGCGAATTTTGCAAATCCCATCAGGTAGGGGTGATCGTTCGAGAGTGTTTTGAATACCTCGCGTGTGGAGGGAATGATCAAAAGAGCCGCAAAGCCGCACAACGAAAGCACGACGTAGGCAATGATCAAAATGGGTTTGAGCGGGCTTGCAGATTTGTCTTTCATGATCTTACTCCTTCTTTGTGTAGTTGTATCCTGCGTCAAAAGCACGCAGGTTGATGTCCAAGAACTTGGCGGGCACGCACTCGCGCACAGCCTTTACCCAAGTTTCGTAGGGGATATCGGTATTTTTTGCCATCACGCCCATGAGCACAACGTTGACAGCCTTGGTGTTGCCTGCCTCTTTTGCAAGGGTCAGCGCGTCAAGCGCACAGAGGTCAACCTGCGTTGCCAAGGTGTCCATAATGCCCTCGGGATACTTTGCAGCACCCGTGATCACGGGCATGGGGTTAATGCATTGGGTGTTGGCGATCATCTTGCCACCCATCTTGAGATAGGGCAGCGCACGAAGCGCCTCGAGCTGCTCAAAGGCGAGAATGATGTCTGCCTCGCCCTTGTCAATGACGGGGGAGTAGACCTTTTCGCCATATTTGACGTAGGTGACAACGCTGCCGCCACGCTGCGACATGCCGTGCACCTCGGAGACCTTGACGTCATAGCCGAGCGAGAGAATAGCGTTACCGAGAATGCGGCTTGCAAGCAGAGTGCCCTGACCGCCAACGCCAACAATCATAATATTCACGTTTTTCATGGTCAGTCCTCCTTCTTTTGGATTGCACTAAACGGGCAAACGCCGATGCACAAGCCGCAGCCGTTGCATTGCGTTGCGTCAATCTTAACAGAGCCGTCGCTTTCTACCGAGATCGCGGGGCAGCCCAGCTTCATGCAAAGCTTGCACTTCTTGCACTTGTCGGTAATCTCGCAGTGTCCTGTGTACTTAACGTACTTGAGCAGTGCGCAGGGGCGCTGTGCAATGATGACAGAGGGCTCGTCGGCAGCGACTTCCTCGCGCACAACAGCCTCAAAGGTTTTGAGATCAAAGGGATCAGCCACGCGCACGCGCTGCACGCCAACAGCGTGGCAGAGCGCGATCAGGTCTACAGCGCGGGTGTCCTCACCGCGAATGGTCTTGCCCATAGCGGGGTTCTGCTGGTGACCGGTCATGCCGGTAATCGAGTTGTCCAGCACGATGACGGTGTTTGCGCCCTTGTTATATACGATGTCGATAAGTCCCGTGATGCCGGAGTGAATAAAGGTGGAGTCACCGATCACGCTGACCAGCTTTTTGTTGAACTCCTCGCCCTGTACCTTTGCCATGCCAAATGCTGCGCTGACCGATGCACCCATGCAAATGGTGGTGTCAACCGATGCCAAGGGAGCAACTGCACCCAAGGTGTAGCAGCCAATGTCGCCCGAGACGGTCAAGCCCAGCTTTTTGAGCACGTAGAAGGTGCCTCTGTGCGGACAGCCTGCGCACATAACGGGCGGACGGTTGGGAATGGCATCCTCCAAAGCCACGTATTCGGGATTGGGCGTGCCAAGAACGGCGGTGCGGATCATGGAAGGGGTGTATTCGCCAAGCAGCGTGAAGTGCTGCTTGCCCTCGACCTTGACGCCGATGTTATTGCAATGCTCTTCGATAAAGGGATCCAGCTCCTCGATTACCCAAAGGGTGTCAACCGATGCTGCAAAATCCTTGATCTTTTGCTCGGGCAGGGGATAAACCATGCCAAGCTTCAAGTAGTTAACCTGTTTGCCAAGTGCTTCGTGTGCGTACAGGTAGGTGGTGCCGGATACGATTACACCGATGCGTGCACCGTTGTCCTCGATGACGTTCAGGGGAGAGGTCTCGGCATACGTGATCAGATCACGGGTGCGCTGCTCCACAATCACGTGCTTCTTGACAGCCATTGCAGGCATCATAACGTACTTGGGAATGTCCTTTTCGTAGGGCTTGATCGGCACTTCGGCTCTCTCGGAAAGCTCCACGGGGTTCTGCGAGTGCGAGATACGGGTGGAGAGACGCAGCATGACGGGGGTGTCAAACTGCTCGGAAAGATCGTAAGCCAGCTTGGTAAAGGAAAGGCACTCAGAGGAGTCCGAGGGCTCCAGCATAGGCAGCTTGGAAGCCTTTGCATAGTGGCGGGAATCCTGCTCGTTTTGCGAGGAGTGCATGCCGGGGTCGTCTGCTACGGCAATGACAAGACCGCCGTTGACGCCCGTGTAGGATGCGGTAAAGAAAGGGTCAGCAATAACGTTGTGGCCAACGTGCTTGCTGCAGGTCATGGCTCTGCCGCCTGCAATGGATGCGCCAATGGCAACCTCGGCAGCCACCTTTTCGTTGGGCGCCCACTCTACGTTGATCTCGGGGTATTGCACAATGTTTTCGGTAATCTCGGTGCTGGGAGTGCCGGGGTAAGAGGATACCACGCGCACGCCTGCCTCGTATGCGCCGCGTGCAACGGCTGCATTTCCGAGCATAAGCTTTTTGGACATAATATGTAAGGTCTCCTTATATCAGTTCTGGATCTGCTGCTCAACCAGGCTTCCGCCGCAGTATTGCTCACGCAGCTTGGGCTTTTCGATCTTGCCCGTGGGGTTTCTGGGAATGGAGGCGGAAATGATCTTGCGCGGACGCTTGTAGCGAGGAAGCGACGCACAGAAATTCATGATCTCCTCCTCGGTTGCGCTGCAGCCTTCCTTGCATTCGATAATGGCTGCGGCAATCTCACCAAGACGCTCGTGCGGCAAGCCGATGACTGCAACGTCCTTGACGGCTGCATGTGCACGAATGTGGTTTTCGATCTGCACGGGGTAGAGGTTTTCGCCGCCCGTGATGATGACGTCCTTCTTTCGGTCAACGAGGTAAATAAAGCCGTCGGGGTCTTCCATTGCCATGTCGCCCGTAAGCAGCCATCCGTCGCGCAGCACCTCTGCGCTGGCTTCGGGGTCATTGTAATAGCAGTTCATCACGCCGGGACCCTTGACGCAAAGCTCACCAACCTCGCCACGAGCAACTGTTCTGCCCTGGGGGTCAATGATGCGGGTCTTCCAGCCGTAGCCCGCCTTGCCGATCGCGCCAACCTTGTCCACGTTTTCCACGCCAAGGTGCACGCAGCCGGGGCCGATCGATTCGCTAAGTCCGTAGTTGGTATCGTACTGGTGACCGGGGAATACCTCCATCCAACGCTTGATCAGAGAGGGAGGAACAGGCTGTGCACCAATGTGCATCAGTCTCCAAGCCGAGAGATCGTAGTCTTCCTTCTTGAGCTCACCGCGCTCCAGCGCGTCCAGAATGTCCTGCGCCCACGGAACCAAGAGCCAAACGATCGAGCATTTTTCGTCGGATGCTGCCTTGAGAATCCATTCGGGGTTGACACCCTTGAGCAGAACTGCCTTGCCGCCTGCGAAAAAGCTGCCCATCCAGTGCATCTTTGCGCCGGTGTGGTAGAGGGGCGGAATGCAAAGGAATACGTCATCGTGCGTCTGGGAGTGGTGGTTGTGCTCGGTCAGCATAGCGTGCGTCAACGAGCGGTGCGCATGCAGAATGGCTTTGGGGAAGCCGGTGGTGCCGGACGAGAAGTAGATCGCGCCGTCATCGTCCTCGGTTAAGGATACGTCTGGCTGACGGGAGGTGCAGTATGCAATCATTTTATCGTAGCTGTCAGCAAATGCGGGGCAATCCTCGCCAACGTAAAAGAGGTTGCGCACGCGGGGAATCTGATCGCTGATGGCTTCCAGTCTGCCGATAAATTCGGGACCGAAGATCAGCATGGTGCTGTCGGATTTGTCCAGACAATATTTGATCTCGTCCGCGGTGTAGCGGTAGTTGAGCGGTACGGCAACCGCGCCCGCCTTGAGAATGCCGAAGTAGATGGGCAGCCATTCGATCGAGTTCATCATCAGGATGGAAACCTTGTCGCCCTTGCGGCAGCCACGGGAGAGTAAGAGGTTGGCAAAGCGGTTGGCTCTCTTCCAGAATTGCTCCCAAGTGATCTCGCGACGGAAGGGCTGACCGGGCTCGGGCTGCATGAGCGCATAGTCGCGCCAGGTAATGCGGCTTTGCGGCTCAAACATGGGATTGATCTCAACCAAAGCGACCTCATCAGCGTAGAGTCGCGCGTTGTTATCTAAAATATCTGTGATGATCATAAGTAGTTCCTCCTACTTTCAATGGTGAAAGAAAATAGATATTTCATTATATCATAAAGTGCGAAAAATGTCAATGATTTCAAGGGAAAATCGACATTTTTTGGGCAACCTCTTGCGAGAGTTTTTGATCGACCTTTTTGCAAAAAGGTCGCGGGCTCCAAGGGCAGCGCCCTTGGTCGCCTCCGCAGAGGCGAAACTTTCTCTTCGCTGTTTTTGGTTCTTTTTGCAGCTCCTTGCTCAAAAAGAACGGAAACAGTTTTCTCACATACCCCCCAACGATGCGCGGGCGATTCGTGAATCGCCCCTACGTTCGATCTCGGTGTCAAAAAGAACGGAAACAGTTTTCTCACATAAAATCCCGGAACACGCGGGCGATTCGTGAATCGCCCCTACGCGCGTATGATATCGCTTTGCAATGAAATCCGCCTTTGGCGGATGAAATCCACATGCGTGGATGAAATCGCTTCGCGATGAAATCCGCCTTCGGCGGGTGGTGTTTTCCACCGAAGGTGGAAAACAAAAAGCCCGCATACCCCTACGTGCGAAAATGCACGACGAATGCGGACCGACCGTATTTTGTTTTCCGAAAAAGATTACTTCTCGGTGTTCACAAAAGACGGGCAGCCCATGCCAAAATAATAATAAAAGAACTGATATGCAGTCATGGTCGCTCCTCCTTTGTGTATTTGTTGTGTGTCATTATACGCCCCTTTCGGGCGTTTGTCAATAGGTTTTTGCAAATTTCTTGCAAAATTTGTGAAATTTTTGACAGGTGATATCGAGATAGTTTATGCAGGACGGGATCGTCGAGGGCGCCGACCCCGTTTTCGCATACACAATATTTGCAATATTTGTCAATCTCAATTGCTTATAAAATCACACCGCGCGTGACAGAATAAAGCGTGAAAATCCTTTTTTGGAGGGTAAAATATGAAATTTACGCAAAAAATCAGGGCAATTTGCGCGCTGATGTGCCTTTGCTTGCTGCTTGGCGCGTGCTTGACGGGCTGCGGCAGACAGGATACCTATCGCGTGGCGGTGTTTGCCTATAAGTTTGACGATAGCTATATTGCCACGGTAAGGGGTGCGCTGGAGAAGTACTTTAAGGACTATTCGGGGCGCATGAGCGTCACCTTTTATAACGGCGAGAACAATCAGCAAACGCAGAGTGCGCAGATCGACACCGCCATTACGGGTGGCGTGGATCTGCTGATCATCAACGCGGTCGATTTCAAGAGTGCGGGTGAGGCACTTGCCCAAAAGGCGCATCAGAAGGGACTGCCCGTCATTTTCTTTAACCGCGAGGTGTCGGATGCGGCGGTCAAGGTGTCGGATAACATCTGCTTTGTGGGTACTGACCCCGATGCCCCCGGGTATATGCAAGGCGAGCAGGTGGCTGCGCTGCTTGGCAATGACGAGGCTTTTCGCAAATATGACCTCAACGGCGACGGCAAGATTCAATATGCCATGTTCCGTGCCGAGGTGGGCAATGCCGAGGCGGACGGACGCACGCGCTATTCGGTCGAGCAGGCAAATAAGCTGCTTGCCCAGAACAGCGCATTGACCGAGGCGGATAAAGACGGTGACGTGCTTGTGCGCGTGGGCGCGGATCAGCTTGCAAACTGGGATAGCGCAACCGCGAATAATATGATGGGCTCGCTCTTCCGCGTGCAAGACGGTGTGCCCAATATCGAGCTTGTGCTTTGTAACAACGATGATATGGCGCTGGGCGTTATTTCCGCGCTGCAAGCCAAGGGGTATAACACGCAGGGTAGCAGAGATAAGGGTGCGTATATCCCCGTGTATGGCGTGGACGCGCTGGCTACCGCCATGGACGCAATCAAGAATGGGCAGATGCAGGGTACGGTCAAGCAGGACGGTGACGCTATGGCAAAGGCAATCGTCACCATAGCCGCCAACATTATGGACGGCAAGGGCTTCCTTGAGGGTACGGAGTATACCTTTGAGCAGGACGTGCGCAAGCTGCGCATTGCGTATTCACCCGTTAACGCACAGTAAATTTGAGCAGAAAGGGCACCGATATGGAGTATATTCTGGAAATGCGGGATATTTGCAAGGCGTTTCCCGGCGTCAAGGCGCTGGATGGCGCGCAGCTTTGCGTCCGCCCCGGCAGCGTACACGCACTCATGGGCGAGAACGGTGCGGGGAAATCCACGCTGATGAAGTGCCTTTTCGGCATTTATCATAAGGATAGCGGCAGCATACGCCTTGCAGGGCAAGAGGTGGACTTCAAAAGCCCTGCGGATGCCATGGCGCATGGGGTTGCCATGGTGCATCAGGAGCTCAATCAGGCTATGCGCCGCAGCGTGGCGGATAACGTATGGCTGGGCAGATACCCCACGCGCGCAGGCTTTGTGCGCGAACGGCAGATGCATAGCATGACGCGTGAGCTGTTTGCCGATTTGGGCATGCGTATCAATCCCGCGCGTATCATCGGCAGCCTGTCGGTGGCTGAGAGGCAGATGGTCGAGATCGCCAAGGCGGTGTCCTATCATGCCAAGGTGCTGGTGCTGGACGAGCCTACCTCCTCGCTGACAGACCGCGAGGTCGAGCAGCTGTTTAGCATGATCGAAAAGCTCAAATCCCGCGGCTGCGGCATCGTGTATATCTCGCATAAGATGAACGAGATCTTGGCGATCTCGGACGAGGTGACGGTCATGCGAGACGGCAAGTATATCTCCACCGACGAAGCAAAGGACCTGACAACCGATAAGATCATTCAAAAAATGGTAGGCAGAGAGCTGACCGACCTGTATCCTGCGCGCAACGGTACGCAGGGCGAGGCGCTCTTGGAGACCCGTGGGCTTTGCGCCAAGGGGCTGCAGGATATTACGCTTACGCTGCACCGCGGTGAGGTGCTGGGGCTTTGCGGTCTTGTGGGCGCGGGGCGCACCGAGATTTTGGAAACGCTGTTTGGCATGCGCCGTGTAACGGGTGGCAGCGTGACGCTGTCGGGCAAGCCCTTGCGTGCCAAACGCCCTGCCCAAGCCATTGCCGCAGGGCTGGCACTTTTGACCGAGGAGCGGCGTGCAACCGGCATTTTGGGCGGTCTTTCGCTGACGGATAACGCCTGCGTGGCGCGTACCAAGCACTATCGCGGCGGATTGGGGCTGCTGCGCACGCGGCAGATGCGCAAGGATACCGATGATATCATTCACGATTTGCGCGTGCGCTGCGCGGGTCGCAGGACACCCATCAAGCTGCTCTCGGGCGGCAACCAGCAAAAGGTGATCCTTGGCAGATGGCTGCTGACCGAGCCCGAGGTGCTGCTGCTTGTCGAGCCGACGCGTGGCGTGGACGTGGGCGCGAAATCCGAGATCTATGCGCTGATCGCGGCACTTGCCGAGCGCGGCAAGGGCATTATCATGGTGTCCAGCGAGATGCCCGAGCTGATCGGCATGTGCGACCGCATTGTGGTCATATCTGGTGGAAGAGTGGCAGGAGAGATGGTGCGCGGACAGTACAGTGAGCAGGAATTGATGGCATTG
>JAZOLE010000027.1:0-26263 GCA_045652835.1 Eubacteriales bacterium
AATTCTTTTCTTAAGTCTTCCACAGTTCGTTCCTTCCAAGGCATCTGTTTCTTCTCCTTTGGATCTTGATGCCTTATTATACCATATAACTGTATACTATGTCTTTACACTACCTGTATACTATCTTATTACACTGTACACAGTGATCGCCCGCAGGCGTTCGAAGAACGCCCCTACGAAAACAGAGATCCCCCGCCGATGACTCGGCGGGGGTATTTTTACGTATATGATAGGATCTATGCCTCTATCAATTACCAAAGCCGTCTACGGTAGCGTTCGCCATAGCTTCCTCGGCGCTCAGTGCGCGATTATAGAAGCGAATGGAACGATAGGTCGTATCAAAGGTCTTGGCAGCATCGGTATGACCGATAAAGAAGTTGCCTGCGCTCAAAGAGCCTGCTGCGGTATTGATCTGCCCTGCAAGCTCGCCATTGACGTAAATGCAGCATACGTCACCTTGCGCGTACGTAATGGTGATCAGGCTGTTTTGCAGCAGCTCAAGTCCGCCCTTGATCTTAATTCTGCCGTTACCCAGCGTCTTGAGCTCCAAAACGTCCTCGGAATTGCGGCGGAACAGCGCGAAATGGTCATCGATACTACTGATAAAGGTGTTGAAATTGCCGCCAATCGAGACAAACTCGCCAAGCAATATCTCAATCGTAAAGCTTTCTCCGTTGATGGTATCTACCACTGCCTCGGGGAAGTTATGCTTTGCGTTGCTTGCGCGCAGACCGTCATCGGTAAAATAATTGTTGCCGTCCTTGGTAATCTCCATATCGTGACCGCCCACAAGGTCTTCCCATACAGCCGCGTCCTTATCGTGTCCTGCGCGGGTGCTTTGCGTACCGCTGTAGTAAGCTACCAAGCCGTCTGCCACGTAATCGTGCTCGACAGGCTCAATGGGTGCGACGGTTTCTGCCTCGGTGGTTTCGATCTCACGTTCGGGCAGGATATAGGGGAACTCGATCTTCATGCCGTCAAGCACCCTTTCCCAATAATTGACCTGCGTGCTCTTGGTGGGGTATTTCTCATAAAGGCCTGCTACGATATCATATTCGCTTGCCTCTAAGAAGTTCTTGCCGAACACCCATTTTCTGACCTCGTCGATCTGGTAGTTGCCGCTTTCGTTCTTCCATACCCAGATCGGCGTGGGCCACAGATGTACCTGTGCGTCAATGGCAGCATAAACGTCCTTGTTCACGCCTGCCTGTCCGTGGTGCGCCATCTGCACGATGTCACTCTTGAGTTGGTCACCGTAAGTAGCAAGCAGACGTCTGCCGCCAATGGTACCAAGATCGTTTAAGAACAACACCTTCTGCTCTCCAATAGTCATGCGCAGCACGATGGAGGTATCGTTGAGATTGGAGGTGCCGTCCGCCTTATCCCAAGTTTGCAGCACGTCGATGCGCACGCCATCGATCTCAAAGGACAAGCCCTTTGCTACAGCCTCGGTATTGATCACCGCGCCGTTGAGCGTATCGTAATAGTTCGCGCCCGCACCGATGACCTCACCGTATTTGTTGATGTTTTCACGGATCTGCGAGATCTCCATGTCACCGTTCTGCGCGGCATATTCCTGCGTGCCGAATTCGGGGAAATCAAAATAGATGTTGTTGATCTTATAATTGGACTCTGCGGAGTATGCATTGAGCATCTTGGACAGCTCGTACATATGATCCTTGTGCGCGTGAGAGAGGAACCACGCCTCTACCTCAAAATACTCGTCCTGACCAACACCCGCAATGGCGCGCAGAGCGGCAGGCATATAAGGATCGCGATCCTTGCCCGCACCGTCAATACCGCCGTCAATCACGATCAGCTTGCCGTTCTCGGTCTTGATCACGTAAGACTGCAGCAGGCTGTCTCTTTCGGGAGCCAGCTGATACAATGCAACAGGTGTGGGAGCGGGAGGCTCGACCTCATCACCCGTGGTCTGCTCGTCCTGAGCGGTTGTTTGTTCGGTTGCAGCCGTAGTGTCCTCTGTGGGAGCAGTGGTTTGGTCGGCTTGCGTTTCGGTGTCTTGCAGCCCATTCTGTGTGCACGCAAATAAAGACAGGCTCATGCACGCAAGCAACAGTGCGCATATCAGAGACGTCATTCTTTTCATGGTTCGTAAGTCCTTTCTCACTATTTGTTTTATTTATTCATCCAAAACAGGCTCTATGCAAAGCTCGTCAAACACGGCGGCACACTGGTGCACGCGCACGCCGATCATGCCCTGCATATAGGGATCGGGATCGGTGTAGGTCAGATACAGCTCTCCGTCTACGTATACGCGCAGCGTAGCCCCCACGCATTCTGCGCGCAGCAGGTATTCCTTGCCCTCGGCAAAGCTGCCCCGGGCTCGTGCAAGCTCGGCATAGCTGTAATTCTGCTTGCCCAGTATCACACCGTCGGGCGTCAGCCCCACGAAATAGCCCTGTACCCAATCCGTTCCCGCCTGCGCATCCTGCGCGGTGACGGGGACGTGCGCAAAATTGGGCGCACCCGGATTGGTGGCTCTGACCAAAAGTCCGCAATTGATGCCACTTTGCGGCTTTACCTGAACCGAGACTGCATAGTCGCCCCAATTCTCGCTGCCGTACAGCCGCTTTGCGCACACGGGTGTGCGCGTAGCGATCGCGCCACGCCACAGCTCCCACGCGCCGTCCGTATATTGACAGCCCTGGTCCTGCTTGTCAAACGCCCAGCGCTGCTCGCTGACCGCGACGTGCGACTTGAGCGTAAAATCAACAAAGCTTGCTTCGCCTTCGATCACCCTGACAGAGAGCGTATGCTCCCCTGCACGCATGGGGATATTGCGGCAGATCTCGCCCAAAATTCCCGTGCCGGGTGCTAAGTGCACTGTTGCAACCACGTTGCCGTCCACCAATATCTCTGCCTTGGTGCTCTGCCTTGCCGTGTAGCGCACGGTCATATCGAACGCTTCACCCTGTTGCGCAAACACAAGATAGCGCAGATCGCTGCCCGTGGGCGCAACTACCGCTCCCACGCCCTCGACCCATTCGGTCGCACCCACGCCGTCCAGCGCGTGTGATGCGGGGATCAGTCCGCTTTGTGTTCCGATACTGTGATACGTGTCCGCAGCACCCTTGCCGCCAACGGCAGCAGTGCCGCCGATAAATCCAAACGATGCCTGACCGCCGCGCACGGTGTACCCGATCGCGCCGTCCCACGGTGCGTCGCACGTCATGCGGTACAGCTCACGATCACCAAAATAAAAGACGTAGTCATTGCCGATGCGCTCGATCTGCAGGCTCTGCACGCAATCAAAGCGCACATCTTCGCCAAACGACCTTGGCAGGGGCACGGTCTCGGTGCGGACTTCGCCATCCCGCGTCATCTCAATACACAGGCTCTGCGTTGCGGGATCAAAATAGCACGCGCCGTAATTTTGCGCATCCGCAAAGGCAAATATAGCCCCCGCCTGCGCGCCCTGCTCTATATACGTAACGTTATACTCGGCGGTGAAATCCCCGACCAGCACCTGCTCGGACACAATCCTTGCCCCATCTGCCAGCGGAAGTCCCTTGCCCACCGTTCCAAAATCACCCTCAATTCTCCAGCCCTTGAGCGACGCGCCTGCCTTGAAATCGTGATAGATATCCGGCATTTCGGGCACCTGCTGCGCCCCTGTGCTCGGCCCCAATATCTGCATTTGCGTGCCGTTAAAGGCTATGCGGTCAACGTGCATATTGCGGTTGGGCGTAGCGTTGACCAGCGAATGATATACAATATAATAGCTGTCCAGATCGGGGCCCTTGACCGTGGAGCTGTGCCCGATGCCGAACAAATCCCCCGCGGTATGGATCAGCAAAAGGCTCTTACCCGAAGCCTGCGCAAACCGCAAGGGCGAGGTGGCAGACACCCCATAATGGATACGGTACGCACGGCTGAGCACGTGGTTGCCCGTATAGGTCATGTAATAATAGCCGTCATGGTAGACGGTCATAGGCCCCTCGGTCCAACCGCCGCCCACGGAAATGGTGGAAAGCGTTCTGCCGTGGCGCATCTGTGTTGGCGAGGTCATATCGTACACCATCATCTCGCCGTGATTGGCGGTATAAAAATACCACTTGCCGTCACGGTCGATAAATACCGAGCCGTCGATCGACATACCCATATTGTCGGTGACCACCTCAAAGCCCTCGGTGGGCGAGGTGCTGCGCAGCACGTAATGCCCTTGACCGGCAGGAGAGGTGTACATATAGAAATAGCCGTTATAGTAATAGACCTCGGGGGCATACGCACCGCGCGTGCGCGCATCCGTGGCGCACAGCCCTGCATACGTCCAATGGATCAGATCCTGTGACGTCCAGCATTTGACACCGACCTGACCGTCCTTGGTACTGACGTACAAATAGTATTTGCCGTTATGGCGCATGACGAAGGGGTCACCAAAGCCGTATCCTTGCCAGGCATCCGCGGTGTTTGCGCTCATAATGGGATTTTGATAGTACGCACCGTTTTCCATAGGCAGCTGCTCGGGCATATGCGAGTCTGCATTGGTCTGTATATCCTCAGGCGGACTTGGAAGCTCTGCCCCTTGGCAAGCGCACAGCGCAAGCAGCAGGGACGCAACACATACGCCGATTGCAAATCTCTTCATAGCCTTCCCCCTTACGTAAGATACCTCATTATACCACAAGTTGCCAAAAAATGCAACCGCTTGCTGCAAAATGTACGAGAAACGATTGACAAACCGTGTGCACCGTGGTATAATTTATCCATAGCAAGCACCTTTTGGGTGAGATATTTTTTGCTTTTGGAGGTTGACTTATGAAAAAAATCCTTTTGCTGCTTTTGGCAACGCTTCTCTTGACCATAACGCTGGTAGCGTGCGACAACGGTGAAAAAACACCCGTCGAAACGACTGCAGCTCAGACCGAGGCTCCCACCGAAGAGACGGTCGAAACGACCGAAGCACCCACCGTGCCTTCCGTGACCGAGGAGGAAACCACCACCGAAGAAACCACCACCGTTCCTGAGGAATCCACGCTCAACGAGCTGGGTCTGCCCTTCGAGATCTTTGAAGTGCCCGTAGGCTACTGCAACGGTCAACCGATGTACGGCTATAATGCATCCGGTTACTTCTATTACGATCAGGAATACAACTGCCTGTTTGCCGATGGCGATGACAATATGCTTGTTGTGACCAATGACACCATGCAAGCAGGATCGCTGAGCGCAACCTTCTGCTCCGCCCCCGGCTACATCAACGACAACGGCATTATTTTCGGCCTTGAAGAAATCCCCACCGAGGATGAGGGCTACTACTTCTGGGAATACGGTCCCGCTTACTACTTCCTGTTTATCAGCGACGTGCAGCATCTGTACCTTGCTAAGGCAGGCTACAACGGTCAGGCATGGACCGAGCTTGAGGTTACCGCATCCCCCGTAACCGATTACACGCACGGTGAGACCAATATCACCATTACGGTAGAGTTTGACGGCCAGGGTAGCATTAAGTGCTACGCAAACGGTGAGCTGCTGATCGATTACTATGACAGCGATCCCATCAAGGGCAGCTACTACGGCGTGCGCTGCGAGGTCTTTGGCGTAGAATACTACAACATTCAGGCTGTACACGATTGATTTTTAAAATTACTTAAAAAGGGCTGCTCCCGTCGGAGCAGCCCTTTATTCTTTTGATCTTTTAATAGCCGTAGCTGAAATTCAGGCTGCCGATGGGGGCGGCATCGCCGGTGGAGTAGAGGTTGAGCGGATCGTTTTCCATATCCTGCACGTTATCGGTAACCTTGAACTCGATCCCGAAATTCTGCTCGTCAAGTCCGACGGCGTCAAGCGGAATGCGCACGATCATAGCTTTGCCGTACACGTACACGTCAGCCTTACCCACGCTCTGTCCGTTTGCTGTAAGGATATCGCTTTGGTTGCCGCTGACCGAACGGTTGATGACGTATTCATAGCCGCAGAACAGCTGGGCATCCGCCTTGGCGGTCTTGAGCCACAAATTCATCCAACCGTCATCGCCCTCTGTATACGCTGTGATATCCTCGGTGCAGCTGATGCGGAAATACAGATACTGCGCATCACGCAGGATGCTGACAGTATCAATATCGTTTCTGCCCGTGGTATCGGTGTACACGGTATCCCCTGCCATTGCCTTGAAGTTACGGTCTGCGCACTCGCCCGTGAAGTCACGGTAGGTGGGTGCGCTTGCCCATACTGCATCATCCTTGGTGACGTCGGGCATGGTTGCGGGGTATTCGTAATGCACGGCAGGAGCGTAGTTGTCATTATGGATGTTCATAATGGTCTGGAAGTAGGCGTAATCCTTCATACCCGACGAGCGCGACGGCTCAATATCGCGCGAATATTCGGCATTAAAGGTATCCACCGTATAATACGTGCCGCTGCCTGTGCGGATCTTCTCGGCAACCCACTCGTTCCAGCCGGTCAGGAACACGAATTTTGCATCTGCAGCACGCTGCTCGGGCGTCATATCCAGTACGGTATTCCATTGCGCCTGATAGTTTAGCCCCTGACGCCAATTTTCGTGGTCATTCTTGCCCTTCCACTCACCTTTTTTCTGTGTGGTGGGATACCAGCCTCTGCCGCGCGAAGCGTTCGTATCGGTCATGTTGACAGATACGTGCTGCGCAATCGACACGCTGATCCAGCCCTCTTGCGACTTCTGCGGCAGCACGAAATCGATCCAAGGTGCGCCGTATTCGTACACAGGCTCGTTGACGGGAGCGGCGGTCGGCCATTGCGTGACGCGGAAGTCGAAGAACTCGGCAAACGCTTTCTCCTGTGCGTTGGAGGAGGCGCGGAATTTTGCAATAACGGTATCGGGTGCGATGATCATAGGCTTTTCGGGGTCATTGGGCGTAAACCAAAGGCTCTTGTAGGTATCGTTTGCATAGAAAATGTTATACACCTGCCCGAACACGCTCACATCCGCGCCCACGTCATGCTTACCAAGGTAATACACAACCCGTGGCACGTTCCAGCCCGCGTCCTGATATTCCTTGAGAATGGCGAACAGCACCTCGGTCACGTCCTCATACAGCACGTTATTGGAGGTATCCAACACAATAAAATCAATGCCTGCCATGGTCAGCATTTCGATCTGCTTGCGCATGACCCAAGGATCGCAGCTGTTGTAGTATCCCCAAACCGGCTCGCCCCAGAAATGCGCAGAGCCTACGGGTGTGATGGGGGTGTTGAAATGGGTAAACGCCTTATTGAAGGTGCCCTCGTAGGTGATCTTGTCAACGTCGTAAATGCCTGTATGGTTGGCATGCTGACCCAAGGTCAGAAAATAAAACATACCCACGTAGCGCTCAGCATTGACCTTGCCGTCCACCGGCAGGATCACGCGTCCGAAATCGTCCGTGCCCACAATATTGAGCACGCTGTACTCGGCAGCACTCAAGCCGCGCTCATCAGGCACGCGCTGCACGGTAGGCTCTGCATCGGGCGAGGTTGTAGCTTGGGACTCAGTGGTTTGCTCTACAGTATCCAACGGGCGCACATCTGGCTCGTTGGGCTTGCAGGCTGCCAGCGATGCAAGCATGCCAAGCAGCAGCAAAAGTGCAAGAAAAGCTGAAATAGCCTTACGCATATCTGTCCTCCTTTTTTCTCAGCGCAAATGCGGCTGCGCAAAGTGCGATCAGCGTACCGGGAAGCAGCACAGCGCCGCAGCCCTCATTGTCAATCGCAGGCTCGGAATCAAGGTCATCGGGGGCGGTTTCGGAAACGATTGGTTCGGACTCCGATTCGCTCTCGGTATCACTTACCGGCTCGGTGGTCGCTTGCTCGGTCTGCGGTGCTTCCAGCACAGTCACGGTATAGGACGCGATCATGCCGTCATATTCCACCGTCACGGTTGCCTTGCCGGGTGCGGAGAAATCATAGCTGACCATGCTCTCCAGCAGCATCATATCCAACCCGTCACCGCTTGCGTAATTGATGCGGACAAGCAGCGTGGTCATGTCAATGCGATCCCCCACGTAATACGTGTCCTTGTATCCGTCCAGAACCGAAAGTCCGTTTGTCTTGACGCACACCTCGTCGGCTGTATTGACGGTAAAGGAAATCGGCTCAAGCACCAGCGTGCCCGGCACGGGCGTATATTTGTCCTTATTGGTGCCTGCCCAGTTGCCCCAGTCGTCCTGTGTCCAGTTCATCCAGCGAAATCCGGGGAGAATGACGATCTCATACTGCTGTTCCTTCAGGGAGGCAAGATATGTGGGGTTATCAATGTGGAACACCAGCGTGTCTCCGTAAAAGTTAAAGCGCGCGACCTTGCCCTGCCCGACAAGCTCGGTGACCGTGACGCCGTCAATGGTCACAAGATCGCCCAGCGTCTTGCCCGGAATTGCAGAGGGGCAAAGGTCGACAGCAGAGATTGCCTTGAGCGAAGCACTGTCTTTGCGCTCGAAATTGATGCGCAACGCACCGTCCACACCGCTCATAGGTCCTGTTTTGACCGCGGTAATGCCTGCCTTTGCGTTGACGGGAAAATACACGTCATGATCCAGCGTCAGGGCGGTCAGCTCCTTGGAAATGCCCGAGGGAGAGCCTGCGCACCACACAAAGCCTGCCTTGATGGTAATGGCGGTGAAATCCGAGGGCTTGAGCACAGAGTGCTGATCCATATGGAAGCGCAAATTGAGATACAGCGAGCCATCGGGTCCGTTCTCATAGGTATAGCAGGTACGCTTGAGCGGCAGATCGCCAAACAGCTGCTTGACCTCCTTGACGGTCAGGTTGTCATACGCAACGCCGTCCTTGACAAACGAAACCAAAATCAGATCGGTATTGTGGTCAAGCCCGTTATCCCAAGCATCCTTGGTAAGCCCTTGCGTATCGGCAGGCACGCGAAAGCTGACCTGCCCGTAGCTGACACCCGCAGGCTGAAACGGCTCGGTATAACAGGGCTGCATTGCAATGGGCTCTGCCGCCGCAGCAGACACGGCACAAACCGAAAGCAGTGCGCCAAGCATGATTGCTATGAGCGCGATACTCAGAAATGCTCGATTTTTCATAAAGACCTCCTGCTTCAAATCTACTGTTTTCATTTTACTATATTTCTCTGCCCTTGTCAAGCACAACTTACCCGAACCCCCTTGTCAAGCGGTGCGATTTATGTTACAATAAAACCAAACAACGCACCAAAAGAGGCAAACTATGAAGCTTTACGCGCCCCATTATTATACCGGATTTCGCTGCATCGCGGACCGCTGCCGACACTCCTGCTGCATTGGCTGGGAGATTGACGTGGACGAGCATGCACGCGCACTTTACCAAACACTTGACGGCGACTATGCCGACGCCATCCGCGCAAGCATTGACACTACCGACACACCGCACTTTGCTCTTGCAGCACACGATCGCTGTCCGCACCTTGACGAGCGCGGGCTTTGCCGCATCATCAAATCTTACGGGCATGACGCGCTTTGCGAGATCTGCCGTGAGCACCCACGCTTTTACCACGATACGCCACACGGCAAAGAGGTGGGACTGGGCATGGCTTGTGAGGCGGCTTGCAGCATCATACTGTTCTCGGACGGCTTTGACCAAATGACCCTGATCGACGAGCTTGACGGCACGCCCGATGCGGACGCCTTTGACGCCACCGCCCTGCGTGCGCGCGTATTTGCGATTTTGAAAGACGCCGCGCTTTCCCATGATGAGCGACTTGCGCGTATCCATGCCGAATTCGGCGTATCTGCCGACGTGCGCTCCGATGACGCATGGTGCGAGCTGCTTGGAGAGCTGGAATACCTTGACGCACAGCATCTTGGCTTATTTATGCTGTACGGGGCTGACGCAGACGTGCTGCCCGAGCAAGAACCGTGGCTTACGCGTGCGCTTGCCTACTTTGTGTACCGCCATTGCTCGGATGCCGCAGACGAGGCAGACTTTGCAGCCGCGCTCGGGCTTGCCCTATTCCTTGAGCGTCTGCTTGCATCCCTGATTGCCGCAGGGCATGACGCACTTGACGCAGCACGCATTGTTTCCGAGGAGCTGGAATACTCCGAGGACAACACCGATACCATCAAATCTGTATTTTACGAGGTGATGTTATGAATCCGAATTTCAAACGCACCAAGCTTGCCTGCTACTCGGCATACTTTACCATGTCCTCGATCTTTATCCTGCCGCCCCTCTTGTTTGCCACGCTGCAGGACACTTACGGCATTTCCTACACGCTGCTTGGCACACTGGTGCTGACCAACTTCTGCACGCAGCTGCTGGTAGATCTGCTCTTTTCGCTGTTTGCCAAAAATTTCAACGCGTCAAAGCTGGTACGCGTCACGCCGCTGATCACCTCGCTGGGACTTGTGATCTACGCGCTCGTACCCTGGCTTTTGCCGCAATACGCCTACGCCGGCTTGCTTGCGGGCACGGTGGTGTTCTCGATTGCAGCAGGACTTTCGGAGGTCATGCTCTCGCCCACCATTGCAGCCCTTCCCTCGGATAGCCCGCAGCGCGACATGAGCATGCTGCACTCGCTTTACGCGTTCGGCATCTTTTTCGTCATTGTAGTCAGCACCGTGTTTTTCGCGCTGTTTGACAGAACGCAATGGATGTACCTGACCCTGTTTTTTGCAGCACTGCCCGTCATTGCCGCCGTGCTCTTTATGCTCTCCCCCATGCCCGACCTGCAAAAAAGCAGCGAACAGGCAAGCGCCAGCCGCTCGCGCAGCCGCACGATCGGTCTTGCCCTTTGCGTGGCTTGCATCTTTTTTGGCAGCTGCGCCGAGAACACCATGTCCAACTGGATCTCCAGCTACATGGAAAAAGCCTTGCACATTGACAAGGCAGTGGGTGACCTTGTGGGCATGGCAGCCTTTGCCATCCTGCTTGGCTTGACGCGTATTACTTATGCCAAATACGGCAAAAACATCTTCCGCATGCTCACAGTCGGCATGATCGGCGCGGCTGTTTGCTATTTGGTCGTGGTCTTTTCGGGCGCCCCTGCGGTTGCGCTGATCGCTTGCGTGCTGACAGGCATTTTTACCTCAATGCTGTGGCCCGGAGCTTTGATCATGATGGAAGAAAACATTCCTTACGTGGGCGTTGCCGCCTACGCGCTCATGGCATCGGGCGGTGACCTTGGCGCATCGGTTGCGCCGCAGCTGATGGGCATTGTGACCGACGCGGTCAGCGCATCAAGTCTCGGTGCGCGCCTTGCTACCGAGCTCTCGCTCTCCCCTGAGCAGGTAGGACTCAAAGCAGGCATGCTCGCCTGCGCCGTCTTCCCGATCTTGGGTATTGTCATGCTGTTCATCACGATCAGATTTTTCAAGAAGAGAAAAGCCGCGCAGCAATAAGCGCCGCGCATCTGCGCCGTGCAATTTTGCTTGGCACGATTCCAATAAAAAGGAGAATTCGGCTATGAAAACAACTTCGTTCCTGTCTTTCCCGACGGCAAAGCAGATCATTCTTGCACTCAAAATATCAGCGACGATACTCCTGGTACTGGCATGGCCATTGGCAGGTCTTACCACCATGCTGTTGATCGGTATGGCAGGCTACAGCAATTGGATCGCTTACGCAAGCGTTCTGCTCCTGCCCTCCGTCATCCCCCTGCTTTGGGTGAGAAAAAAAGCAGGGCGAATCTACCTTGCCTGCTTTTGCTGCTTTATTTTAGCGTTGGGTATTCCGCTCGGCGTGCAGATCGGGCAGGATTTGTACGAGAAATCAATCACCATTGACACCACGCCCAACATCATCCTGAGCGAATATCTGCCCTTTGACGAGGATTCCAAAATCGTCAAGCTTGAGGACGCCTCGCTGCAGTTGGAGGGTGACTTGCCTATCATAGACGGCGCAACCGCCGCCTTCCCCGTTTACTCTGCATTCGTGCACGCGGTATATCCCGAAACCACCGAGCTGTACGACGGCACGTTTGAATACAACAACACGGTGGGTGGCTACAAAATGCTGGCGGAAAAGAAGACCGATATTTTCATCGGTGCTTACCCCTCCAAAGAACAGATCGCGTACGCCGAGAAGATGGGCACGACCTATGCGTACACGCAGATCGGCTACGAGGCATTCGTATTCTTCGTGCACAAGGACAACCCCATCGACTCGCTGACCAGCCAGCAGATCAAGGACAGCTACTCCGGCAAGATTACCAACTGGAAAGAGGTTGGAGGCGAGGACAAGCCAATTGAGGCATTCCAACGCGACAAGAACAGCGGCAGTCAGAGCATGATGCTGCGCTTTATGGGTGACACCGCCATGATTGACCCCGAAATCAAGGAAGTACAAGGCATGGGTGCCATCATCGAAGAGGTTGCGGACTACCGTAACCTGTCGGGCTCGATCGGCTTTTCGTTCCGCTTCTACATAGAGGGAATGATCAAAAATCCCGATATCAAGATGATCGCGGTGGATGGCGTTGCTCCCACTGTGGACAACATCCGCAGCGGCGCTTACCCCATCGTCACGCCCGTCTATGCCGTGACCTATGAAGGAAATGACAACCCAAATGTGCAGCTGCTGCTGGATTGGATTCTGTCCAAGGAGGGGCAATACATCATTGAGCAGTCGGGATACGTGGGAAACAACACGTCCGATCCGCTCTCATAAAGACAAACGAACGCACTCGGAGGCATTATGAAACGAGCATCCTTCATTTTTCGCATGATCCTTGCCTGTCTGCCGGCACTCTTGCAAATTCCTTCTCTGCTTGCGATCCGCATAGTTTTGGAGGTCTCACAGTACCAGGCAAGCTCCATTGTACAAAACGCGGACGGCTCTTATCAAATGGTCGCCGACTCGCTTGATACGTTCACCAATTTCCTTTCCTATATTTGGATCTGGGGCATCGTTTTGCTTTGCTTGGCGGCAGCCGTTGCCATCCCGATCGTGTTGGGCATTCGCCGCGGTGCACCCTGCATCCCCGTTATATCTTTAGGCGCAGCAATCACAGTAGGACAAGCCGTGCTGGCGTTCATATTCGCATTTGTGTGCCCGAGCCTCTACGATTTTACGTTATGCGCTTTCACGATCGTGCGCTACTTTTTTGCCGACCTGTCCATGCAACTGCCGCTGGAGTTTCCACCGCAATTTTTGCTGATCGCGCTCAGCGTACTCTTCGGCATTGCCGCCCTTTGCGCGCTGGCGCTTTCGATCATTGAACTGATACTTTTTGTGCGCAAAAAGAGAGCAAAGCAAGCATAAAGTAACCACGCTTTTTATTGACATGGCGCAAAAGCCGTGGTATACTTATTACAGATACAAAATCACCATACGGAGGTAAAGCTTTATGAAAATAGGCGTTTGCGCACCGCCCCAATACTGGGCTGCGGTCAAGGAGCAGGGATTTGATCACGTGGAATGGAATTTCTCTGTAATTGCAAACTATTCCGAGGAACAAATGGCGTATTATCTTGCGCAAAAGGACGAGCTGGGGCTCAAGATCCCAAGCTGTAACGGTTTTTTCCCGGGCGGCTTTGTCATGTTTGGCGAGGATCGCGCTGCGATCGAGGCATGGACGCGCGAATACGCAAGAGCAGGCTTTGCACGTGCGGCGCAGTTTGGTGCGGACGTGGCAGTCATGGGCTCGGGTTATGCGCGTAACGTACCCGAGGGCATGGATATAGCCGAGGCAAAGGAGCGTTTTGCCGCTCTGATGCGCATTTTGGGCGAGGAAGGCGAGCGCGCAGGTGTGCGCGTTGCCATTGAGCCGCTGCAAAAAAAGGAAACCAATTTCCTGCACACCTTGGAAGAGGGCGCGGAGATCTGCGAAATGGTCAATCACCCTTACGTGGGTCTGACGCTGGACATCTTCCACTTCTGGGCAGGCGGTGAGCCGATTGAGAATATTGAAAAATACAAAAAATTCGTCTTCCACGCGCACTTGGCGCGTCCGCAAGCAGACCGCAAAGCACCCACCGAGGCAGATCTTGCGGATTGCCTTGTATACAGAGACGCTATGCGCAGCATTGGCTATGACGGCAAGATCTCGCTTGAACCCGTGTACGGCGATTTTCTTAGCGACATTGCAGGCGCATATCCGGTAATGACGCACTTCAGATAAGGAGGCTGTTATGGAAAAATTCGTATACCCCGAAATGCTTAAGGTAACCAAATACGAGACCTGGGGCAAGCTGCCCGACCTTTTCACCTTTGATGACGGCACGCGCATGACCGATCCCGCACAGTGGGAGGCGCGCCGCGCCGAGATCTACAAGCAGGCTGTTGAGCTGCAATACGGCACCATGCCGCCTGCGCCCGAGGTGCTGGAGGTACAGGAGCTTTACATTGGCGGCAAGGGCCACCTGAACACCTACCGCATCACGGCAGGCACCAAGCAAAAGACCGTTTCCTTTATTGCCAAGCTGTTTTTGCCCGACTGGGGCGTTCCCACGCCCACTCCCCTGCCCCCCGTTATCGTGGACGGCGACCTTTCCTTTGGCTATGCCTATGACCAAGAATTTTTGCACGCAGCGCTGGATGAGGGCGTGGCGTGGATGCTGTTTGACCGCACCGAGCTTGCGCCCGACATTCAGTTCAAGGGCCGCGGCATCGGTCCTTTGCACGAGGTATACCCCGACTACACCTTCGGTGCGCTTGGCGCATGGGCGTGGGGATACTCCCGCTGCGTGGACGCGCTGGAAAAGCTCGGCTTGACCAATCCCGACATGGTGGTATTCTCGGGTCACTCGCGCGGCGGCAAGACCGCAGCGCTTGCAGGCGTGCTGGATCAGCGCGCAGCCATCGTTAACCCCAACGAAACCTGCGCGGGCGCATGCTCCTGCTACCGCATTGCCTTTTCAGGAGAATACATGGGCAACAACGCCCCCGATCGCGCCCTGATGCTGCAGCGCAGCGAAACGCTGGCTGACCTTTGGCGCAACTTTGATTTCTGGATGGGTCCGGATCTCGGCAAATACGCAGACCGCCCCGAGGATCTTCCCTTTGACGCTCACTCGCTCAAGGCAATGGTTGCACCTCGCATGCTGTTTGTCTCGGAGGCTGCAGGCGACCTTTGGGGCAACCCCATCGGCTCCTGGCAGACCACGCTGGCTGCAGGTGAGGTATTTAAGTACTTGGGCGTGCCCGAAAACCTGTACTGGTACTTCCGTCCCGGCACGCACGCGCACAAGCCCGTGGACGTGCAAATGCTGGTCAATATCATCAAGCAGCGCACAATCGGTGCTCCCGCGGACGAGAAATTCTTCCAAGTCGGCTTTGAAAAACCCGAACTGATCTTTGATTGGCGCGCGCCCGAAATATAATTTGATAAAAAACACACAAAAAGCAGGACGGTGTCCTGCTTTTTTGTATCATAGGGAGAAATTGGATTTCGCCTGTTGACCTTTATCGAATTTTGTCTTATAATATACAATGTTGTAAAATTTTAAAAGGAGATAAAAACGCATGAAGTTCACCAAGATTCTTGCCATCGCTCTGATCGCTTTGATGATGCTCTCTGCTTTTGCCGCTTGCGACAAGGGTAACAAGGACGAGCAGACCACCGGCGCAGACACTCAGGCACCCACCGAATCCACCGACTCCACCGCACAGGACACCACCACTCCCGAAACCACCGAGCCCGGTGAAGACACCACCGCCCCCGAAGAGGACACCACCGCTCCTAACGAGGACACCACTGCTCCCGACGAGGACACCACCGCCCCCGACGAGGACACCACCACTCCCGATGAAGAGACCACTCCCGAAGAGGACACTACTGCTCCCGAGGACGAGATCAAGATCATCACCATTGCAGAAGCTCTGGAGCTTTGCGGTGAGGAGGGTAACATTACCACCGAAAGATACTACATCCGCGCAACTGTTGAATCCATTCTCAACGCTGCCTACGGTCAGATGATCATTACCGACGCGACCGGCTCTATTGAGGTTTACGGCACCTACAGCGCTGACGGCGAGATCAACTACAGCGAGATGGAGGACAAGCCCTACCGCGGTGACGAGGTTCTGCTGTACTGCATTCTGCAGAACTACAACGGCACCAAGGAGGTTAAGAACGCTCGTCTGATCGAGTTCACCCACGTAGAGCTCGACATTGATCTGAACGCTTACACCGACATGTCTGTTGCTGACGCAAGAGAGGCTGCTAAGGACACCCTGATCAAGCTTGACGGCGTTGTTGCAAAAATCACCTTTGCAAACGGTTTCAAGCCCAACGGCTTCTTCCTGGTTGACGAAACCGGTTCCATCTACGTCTTTGACGGCAACCTCGCACAGAGAGTAGCCGAGGGCGACAAGATCACCATTGCAGGTGAAAAGGATTACTGGATTCTGGACACCGAGCAGGCAAACGCTGAAAAGTTTGGCTACAAGGGCAGCTGCCAGATCGCAAACGCTTACCTTTTGGAGCAGGACAACAGCCAGAAGTACGACTTTGACAAGTCCTGGATCACCGACTCCTGCATCAAGGACATTCTTGACACCCCCGTAACCGAAAACATTACCACCAACATCTACAAGGTAAACGCACTGATCCAGAGAGTAGACGGTGCAGGCTTTACCAACTACTACCTCTTTGACATTGACGGCGTGACCGGCAACTACACCTACACCCAGTGCAACGGCGGCGACTTTGAGTGGCTGGATCAGTACAACGGCAAGATCTGCACCGTTTACGTTTCCCCCATCAACTGCAAGTCCACCCCCGGTGACTGCTTCTTCCGCCTGCTTCCCATCGCCGTTATCGACGAGGGCTACACCTTTGACGCTATCAACGCTCCCGCATACGCGCTCAAGTATCACGCTATGGGTCAGTTCGGCACCGATTACTCCGCAGACCCCGCTCTGGAGCTGCTGACCGGCATTTCCTCCGAGCTGCTTGGCTTTAGCGGCGTAACCCTTTCCTACGCTTCCTCCAACGAAAGCGTTCTCAGCTTTGTCACCGTTGACGGCAAGGTGATCATGCACTGCACCGCCGAGGAGACCACCACCGTTACCGTAACCGTTACCGCAACGCTTGGCGAGGTAACTGCAACCGATACAATCGAGATTACCGTTTCCCCCGCTCCCACCTTTGAATACGTTGACGTGCAGACCGCAATCGGTGCTGCAAACGGTGAGATCGTAACCGTTAAGGGCATTGTTGGTCCTTCCCTGGTTAACCAGGACGGCTTCTACCTGATCGACGAGACCGGCGTGATCGCAATCCGCACCACCAAGGAGATCGTTGCTTCGGTCAGCATCGGCGATGAGATCATCATTTCCGCAACCAGAGACGTTAAGACCAAGGGCGGCGACACCTACTTTGGTCAGTCCATTCTGACCGAGGTTACCGTGCTTGCTAACTACTACGGCAACCACGAGTACTCCACCGAGTCCTTTGTAACCGACAAGACGCTGGCTGATATCTACGCACTTGATCCCAAGGTTGACTACTCCACCACCGTATTCGTAGTCAAGGGCAAGGTAAGCTTCCCCGGCGGCTACTCCGCTCCCGCTATCGTTGACGGCGACACCACGCTCTCCCTGTACTGCTCGGGCGCAGGTCAGTACTCCTGGCTGCAGCAGTTTGCAGATCAGGAGATCACTCTGGAGATCGCTGCATGCAACTGGAACGACAAGAAGTACTACCGTGGCTGCATCCTGGCTGTTCACACCGAGGACGGCAAGGTGATCAACACCCTGAACTTCGACGTTGAATAATTTACTTGCATAAATGAAGGGGCATCCCTTGCGGGATGCGCCTTTTGTGTGCTCGTTTTCGCGTCAAAATCCCGTAACCCCCTTGCAATTTGGAAAATAGCGTGATATAATAAAGGATAATAGATTTTCCAAGACAAGAAAGGCAACACCATGCAGTACCGTTTTTCCGATTCCATATCGGGTATGAAGCCCAGCGCGATCCGTGAGATCCTCAAAGCTCCCGCGGACAGCGAGACCATCTCGTTCGCAGCAGGCAACCCCTCGCCCGAATCCTTCCCCGTTGAAGAGCTGGCAAAGCTTTCGGCAGATATCTTTGCGCACAGCTCAACTACCGCTTTGCAATACGGCGCAACCGACGGCTATCCCCCTTTGCGCGCAGCCATTGCCAAGTGGCAAAAGGAGCGATGGCAGATCGGAAAGACAGCCGACGAGGGCTATGATTTCAATGATACCACGCTGATCGTCAGCGGTGGCACACAGGGCATTGAGCTTTGCTGCCGCGTGCTGTGCAATCCCGGTGAGGCGGTCATTTGCGAGGATCCCTCGTTTATCGGTGCTCTCAACGCCTTCCGCGCAGCAGGCATGCGCACGCTGGGCGTTCCCATGAACGATGCCGGCATTGACGTGGATGCGCTGGAGCAGACCATCAAGGCAAATCCCGATGCGCATCTGCTGTACGTCATCCCCACCTTCCAGAACCCCATGGGTCTTTCCTGGACACTCGAAACGCGCAAGGCAGTGTACGCACTGGCTAAGAAATACGGCTTGATCATTCTTGAAGACAACCCCTACGGTGAGACCAGATTTGCGGGCGAGGAGCTTCCCACGCTCAAGAGCATGGACGAGGACGGCATTGTGGTATATTGCTCCACGCTCTCCAAGGTACTCTCTGCAGGCATGCGCGTCGGCTTTGTGATAGCGCCCGAGCAGATCGCTTCCAAGATGGTCATTGTCAAGCAGACCGAGGACGTGCACACCAACCTGTTCTTCCAGATGCTTTGCCACAAATACATTACCGAATGCGACCTGTACGCACACATTGCAAAGATCAAGGACATCTACCGCCGCAAGTGCACGCTCATGCTTGAATGCTTGGCGCGCGAATTGCCCGACGCCATTTCCTACACCAAGCCCGAGGGCGGACTTTTCATTTGGTGCACGCTGCCCGACGGCGTGGACGGCATGGAATTTGTGCGCGCCTGCAAGGCAAAAAAGCTGTTGGTCGTGCCCGGTGCAACCTTCAACTGCGATCAGGATGCCCCCTCGCAGGGCTTCCGCCTCAATTTCTCCACCCCCTCGGATGCACAGATCATCGAGGGCTGCACTCGCCTTGGCGCGGTGGCAAAAGAGTTTCTTAAATAAGAAAGGATATATATCATGTTTCAGAATCAAAAGGTTTCCTTCTCCGGCGTACAGCCCAGCGGTAACTTGACCATTGGCAATTACCTTGGCGCGCTGCGTAACTTCTCCAACTATTCCGATGAATATAAGTGCCTTTACTGCGTGGTTGACCAGCACGCCATCACCGTGCGTCAGGTTCCCGCAGATCTGCGCCGCCGCACCTACGAGACGCTGGCGCTTTACATGGCTTGCGGACTTGACCCCGAAAAGAACACCTTGTACGTGCAGTCGCACGTGCATGAGCACACCGAGCTTGCTTGGCTGCTTAACTGCTTTACTATGTACGGTGAGCTTTCTCGCATGACCCAGTTCAAGGACAAGAGCTCTAAGCATGCTGACAACATCAACGCAGGTCTGTTCACCTACCCCGTGCTCATGGCAGCAGACATTCTGCTTTACCAGACCGACGTTGTGCCCGTAGGCATTGACCAGAAGCAGCACGTGGAGCTGTGCCGCGACATCGCGACCCGCTTCAACTCTGTATTCCCCGACACCTTTACCATTCCCGAGCCTGTCATTTCCAAGTCGGGCATGAAGATCATGTCCTTGGCTGAGCCGACCAAGAAGATGAGTAAGTCGGACGAGAACCCCAATGCGGTGGTTTACATTCTGGACGACAAGGACACCATCATCCGCAAGTTCAAAAGAGCAGTCACCGACTCGGATACCGAGGTCAGATGTGCACCCGGTAAGGACGGCATTAACAACCTGATGTCCATCTACTCCTGCTTTACCGGCAAGACCATGGAAGAGATCGAGGCTGAGTTTGCGGGCAAGGGCTACGGCGACTTCAAGCTGGCTGTTGGTGAGGTTTGCGCTGACGCGCTCGCACCCGTGCAGCAGAGATTTGCACAGCTCATGGCAGACAAGGGCGCACTTGAGGCGCAGATGAAGAAGGGCGCAGAGGAGGCATCCTACATCGCGCGCCGCACCGTTTCCAAGGTGGAAAAGAAGCTGGGATTCGTACAGCTGAGATAAGCGTTTGCAGGGGAGTTTTTGCCAAAAAACTCCCCTTTTTTGCACTTGCAACCCGCGGTTGACAAATTGCAAGGTCAAAATGGTAGATTGCAACGGGTAAATATGCTATAATCAAGGCACAAACCACACGGGAGGTACAATATGATTTTAGCCGACAAGATCATCACTTTAAGAAAAAAGAACGGCTGGTCGCAAGAGGAGCTTGCCGAAAAGGTGGGCGTTTCGCGCCAAGCCATTTCCAAATGGGAAGGCGCGCAATCTGTGCCCGACCTTGACAAGATTTTGCGCCTTAGCGAGATTTTCGGCGTGACTACCGATTTTTTGCTCAAGGACGAAATAGAAACCGAAGAATACACCAACTCGACTACAGAGGATAGCCCCTTGCGCAGCGTCAGCATGGAAGAGGCAAACGCATACCTTGCATATAAGCGCAGCGCGGCTGTAAAGATCGCCGGTGGTGTGCTTCTCTGCATCCTCTCCCCCATCTGCCTGATCTTTCTCGGCGTCCTTGCCGACGCGGGCAAGATGACCGAGGTGATCGCCTCTGCCATTGGCGTGTGCGTGCTGCTTGGTTTGATTGCCGTGGCAGTTGGCACGTTTATCGCCACGGGACTTGCGGGAAGACCGTGGGATTTCATCGATCAGAAAAAGGGCTTTGAGCTTTCCTACGGAGTGGACGGTATGGTGCGCGAAAAGCGCGCGGCCTTTACTCCCAAGTACACCGCTCTGATCGTAACCGGCGTGGTGCTTTGCATTCTGTGTCCCCTGCCCTTGATCTTGACAAGTGCGCAAAACAACGACCTGCTTTCCGACCTCATGAAGGGCGTGCTGCTGGACATTTGCGGCGCGGGCGTGTTCTGCTTTGTGGCAGGCGCGATCAGAAACGACGCGTACGAAAATCTGCTCAAGGGCGACCGCAGACTGCGCGCCAAGCGAGAGCAGGCAAAGAAAAAGACCCTTACGGCATGGGGCATGTTTTCCGAGGTCTATTGGCTGATCGTGACCGCTACGTATTTTCTCTGGAGCTTTCTCTCGGGCGATTGGCACATCTCCTGGCTGACTTGGGTGATTGGCTCTGCCGCGTTCACCATGATCAAGCTGATCGTGAAGCTGGTCTACAAAACCAAGCTGAATAAGGAATTTTACGGCGACGAGGAAGAATAAGCCGCCGCATCGGCGCGAGCCGCATAAATAAAAACGGCACCCTTCATCCGTGCAACTTTAGCGGCGAAAATACAAACACCACCAAGGAAATTTCTTTGGTGGTGTTTTTGGCGGTGGGCACTTACGAAAGGCTCCCTCCGGGAGGGAGCTGTCAGCGAAGCTGACTGAGGGAGAGTGCGTTGCAATATAGTTTATCCAAATCCGATGTCACGCGGGCTCCTTCCACCACTTCGTGGTCCCCCTCCCTCCCGGAGGGAGGCTTTTGTGCGCTGTTCCTTAACAGATAGTGGGTTCGGGCATCTGCCCGATTATGTCACAGCGTGAGCGCAGGGACGGTGCGAGGTGGGCACCGCCAAATGGCGGTGGACATCCACGCGCTATGCTTGCCCCAGACGCAAGCGTCGGGAAAGCAGAAAATCTATTTATATATAGAGGTGAAACGATATTCTCGTTCCGCATATCCTCTTTCCAACCAAACAGTGATTTTGGTTAACAATTTATTTGCAAAGTCGCTGACGAGTTGCTTTACCTTTTGTCACAAATATGCTATAATATAATCATCCAAGAAAAGGAGGAAGATTGTATGTCAATGGGAAAGAATATTGCTTATTTCAGAAAGAGCAAAGGATATACACAAGAAGAGTTAGGGCAGAAGATCGGAGTGACCAATCAAGCAGTATCAAAATGGGAGTTAGAAACCTCTATGCCTGACATTATGCTTCTTCCTCGAATTGCAAATGCACTTGATGTCACTTTGGATGATTTATTTGCAGAACGGATAGTTCAAACCTCAACGCCACAATCCCATGTTTTCAACGAAAACGCTGTTCACAACTTTCCGAAAGCAGCACAAGCCATGATCATTGATTCCTTGTGTCATCAAACAAATTTAGTGAATTGCAATTCTTGGGACTTTTTGAAAGCAGAACAGAATCCATATACGAAAAAGTACGATCAAATACGGCAGTTTTACACGATGTGTTGTTTATCTGACACCGCAGGTGCTGCATTCGTGTCTAATACTCTCACAATGATCGACTCCGGTATTGAGCCAACTGATATCGGTTCAATATTTGAAAAGCCGGAAGTAGCCTCTGGCATTAAGAAACTGTCGGATTTAAATGTGAGACAGGTGCTTTCTCATATTTGTAATGAATATTTTCAGAGCACAGCACCGTTTGACTATAAGGATTCCGAATATTTTACGATAGATATCAAACCAAATGAGCTTTCTCGTTCCATCGGAATCTCTACAGATGATATACTGGATGCTTTGGAAAAATTGATATCCCTGCACATCGTAGAATTAGAAACAAATAATGGTACGCGCTATCTGCTTCACAAAATCAAAGCAATCGAGGCGGCAGTAACTTTCCGATTGATTGAAAGACTCATTCATAATGAAGCCGGCTTTGGTTGTGGCGAGTTTTTTGCACTGACACAGTATTAAATGTTTTTCTATAATCCTCGCCCCGCCTCGCGCGGGGCTCTTCTTTGCTTTCTGCATATGAAAAAGCCACCACTTGAAAAAGTGATGGCTAAATTCAATTTTACCGCTAATTTTGCAGAGCCTCGGGGTGCCGTTTTTTTGTCAGAACTTGTCCGGATTGACCGAACCCATGCACACGTGATGGGTGGCGCAGGTGGGGCCTTCGGAAAAGATGAGATTATATTTTGCATCGGCATTGACGCGGGTCAGGCGCAGGACGATGCGGTTCTCGCCTGCCCTCAGCTTGACGCCCTGCACGTGCACGTTTTCAGCCGTCCAGGTGTCGCAGCTCTTGCGCTCGGTGATCTTTTCGCCATTGATATACAAAGCAAACGGCGCGCTGTGGCCAACCTGCACGCACACGGTCATGTCCTCGGGGCAAAGCATCACGCGCGAAAGATACGCCGTGCAGGGGCCCTTGAACCCAAACAGATCGTCCATGGTAAAGGAATCCTCTGCTTGCACAAACACCTCTTCCACGTACTTGCCATGCTTATCGGGAGCGCGGAACAGCTGCTCCTCAGTCAGATACTCCGTGTCGGTATCGGGCGCGAAATTGAGATGGAAGCGGCGCACGATATCGGTACTGTCACCGTCATGCTGCACGGTAGCGAACAGATGCCAATAATTCGGAACAGCCAAAAGTGCCTCGGTGGTGCACTCGGGATCGGTTTTCCAGATAGGACCTGTCACCTTCCACGCAGCCGCACCCGAAAGTCCGAACTCGTAGCCGTACTCCTTGCCGTCAAGCGCGTAGCCCACGCGCACGATGTTCTTTTCGTACAGCTCGCGCGCGTCGGCATCCACCGAGAATTGCAGCGAAATCTGCGCGGTTGCACCTGCAGACAGCCCAATGCCGCGGACAGTTTGCGCACCAAAGCCGTCAATGCAAAGCGAGGTGCAGATCTCCTGCTCGGTGGTGTTGGTCACGTGCAGCATCACGGTCTTGGTCTGCCCGAACGAGATGGACGGGCCTTGCGGATAGCTCACAGCAAAGGTCAGCGGTTCGCGCTTTTCAAACGTAAACGCAGTAGAGGGAGCGCCCTCGATCACCTCGGGTGCAAGGTACGCGCCCAGCTCTGCAATCTCGACAGACAGGTCATATACGCTGTCGGTATGGTCGGGCGAGCGCACGCCAAGCACAAACTTGACGTCGCCAAGGTCATATTCCTCGATCAGCGATTTTGCGCCGCGGATGACGCCGATCACCGCGCCCGCGGTCGCGCAGGTGCAGTCGGTATCAAAGCCGCAGTTGAGCGCGTCCATGGAGGTCTTGATCAGATCCATATTCCCTTTGAGCAGCGCGGTCAGCGTAATGCCGATGTTCTGGAACAGGTTGGTGCAGTCGGGATGCCCGTACTTATGTAAAATACGTGCAAGCACGGCCTTGACGTCCTCGTACTCGGCGCACCACGCAAGCGTGTCGCAAATCAGCGTGCGGATTTTGCAATCCTCGGGAATCTCGGCAAGCGCTATATCGATCAGCTTATAAAGATCGCTCTCATAGAACGCGGCAGACTCCAGCGCTGCAAAGAACCGCTCGGCATACACGCTTTCGCCCTCGTGGTCAAGCACACCGTCACGTACCGAAAAATCAGCTGCTCGCGCGGGCTGCGCGGGAAACAGGCACGCCCATATCTCCGAACGGATCGGACAGCCCATGCCCTGTATATAAAAATCGTTACAAAAGCGTCCGCTCTCGGGGGGATAAATACCCTTTTCATAGTTTTTGCGCATCACCGCATACTCACCGGGCGAATAATCGCAGTTCTCGCAAAAACACTTTTGCAAATCGTACGAGGTAAAGTCCTCACCGTACTTCTTGACCACGTCCAGCCACAAGACCTGCAAATCGAGGTCATCGTTGGGCAGCATGGTATTGATCATTTCGGGCTTGAACTCCAGCTCCAAGGGCATCTTAATGCCCTCATACGGCGCACCCATGGTGCCTGCGACCGTCTTACCGAGAAAACAGCCGTATACTTTGTCTAAATATTGCTCGTAGGTCATTTCACTTTCCTGTCCTTTCCAGTGCTCTTTCCAATTGCTCTATAAAGTATGCGGGGCGATTATTTACATACTTTTTGATAGCGGAATATTCCTTTTGCCATGCCTTGAGGTTATAGCCGTTGCCGATGGCGTAGCCCCAGCGGTCAATGTGATTGGTCATTTCGGGCTTGATGGCGTTCGCGCCCACGCTCAGCTGCTCAAGCAGGATCGCCATGGATTCCTCGGATGCCATGCGTCGGCAGATCTCTTCAAAATCCGCACGGAACGCATCGTTTTGCAGGCAGTAAGCAAGCATACATTGCAAGCCAAGCGAATCGGGGTACATACGCTCCTCGCCCTCGTAGGAATACAGGTCGCTGTAATCCACAAAATTGCCAAGCATGCGATAGAAGCTATCCACCTCGGGAGTGGTATCCAGCTCGGGATTGAGATGCGCGGAGTCATATCTGCCCATACCCAAATCCTGGTCACGCGTCATAAAGCGCCATTTGCCATCGGTGATGGCGTTGCCCTCGATGGGTGCACCGGTATAACGCCAAAGCTTAACGTTATTGTGCGGCCAGTCATGATTGGAGGAAAGCAGGTTGAGCGCACAATACTCGGCAAAGCTGTGCAGGTCCACAAGAGAGGCAAGCGTATCATAGTAAGAAGCATCGCCCTTTTTCTGCGCAGTGGCTACCTTTTTGCAAATAGCCTCCCACGCTGCCATCTCATCGGGATTTTCACTGTCATAATAGAACCAATTGCCGTCAAATCTGCCGCCGCGCGAGGTATCCAGCTCGCTCTTGACCACAACCACGTCATCATCGGAAACGTTCCATACGCGCTTGACATGATCCTCGTTCATATTTTCCTTCATATCAAGGATACCGTAATATTCGCCATTGACGTACACCACCGCAAATGCCGAGCAGGCATATTCCAGCGAATCGGTGACGTGCGCGGCAAAATTGTTGACCGCGTTATCTCGCAAGAGAGACGCATGCAGGGGGTCGCAGGAATTGTGCAAAAGCGAATCGTTGCCGCCGTTGCGCAAAATCAGGCTGTCATATCTGTCCAGCACCTCGCCTGCGTCCGCGCCCGCCTTGACGGTGCGCTGCTCGAAAAACGCATAGCGGAACGTGCCCTTGCCCTCGTACATATCGGTGCCAAAGTGCCCCGTTTTGCGCGCGATGATCTTAAACGACTTTTGCCCAAGAGAGCGCGGCGAGCCGCCGAAGATGCGCATGCCGCCATCCTGGGAGATGATCAGCTCGCCCCGGGGATTGACGATCTCGATATGCGTAGGCATTTCCAATTTTTCGGTATAATGACGGCAAAGCTGGTCAAAATCATCGGGCGTAAGCGTCAGGGAAACAGTATACAGCGCCGCGCGGGTGTCCTGCGCCTTGATATAGGTGTGGGTGATCACTCTACCAACCAGATTTCCGCCCGCATCAAAGCAAGCGGCTCGCACCACGGTTGCGTCCTTACCGGGCACCTTGAGCGCATCGGTGAATTTGTCGGATTTCTTGGTGGGCACGCTGCCGTCGGTGGTATAGCGCACGGTATAGTCCGAGCCCGCGGGTGCGGTGATCTGCAGCGTGTGCGCAT
>JAZOLE010000028.1:0-29226 GCA_045652835.1 Eubacteriales bacterium
AATGGTTATTGAATGCTTGAAGCGCGGCATTCACGTGATTTGTGATAAGCCTGCAGGCGTGTATACCAAGCAGGTTAAGGAGATGAATGAAGTTGCCAAGAACTCCAATGCGCTGTTTGCCATGATGTTCAATCAGCGTACCAACTGCGTATACCGTAAGATGCGCGAGATCGTGCAGGCGGGTGGCATTGGACAGTTGCAGCGTGTGACTTGGATCATTACCGACTGGTACCGTACCCAGCAGTATTATGATAGCGGCAGCTGGCGTGCAACCTGGGAGGGTGAAGGCGGTGGCGTACTGTTCAATCAGTGCCCCCACCAGATCGACCTTGTGCAATGGGTAGTTGGCGAACTGCCTGTGCAGGTCAACGGCTTCTGCCAGTTCGGTAAGTGGCATGATATTGAGGTTGAGGACGAGGTAACCGCATACTTCCGCTATAAGAATGGCGCAACAGGTGTGTTTATCACTACAACAGGCGAAGCTCCCGGCACCAACCGCTTTGAAATCTCCGGTACCAAGGGCAAGCTGCTTGTAGAGGGCGATAAGCTTTACTATTGGCAGAATGAGCATGATACGCAGGAATGGTCGAGAACGGCAGATACCGGCTTTGTGCCGCCTAAATGCACCAAGATCGAGGTGGAAACCGACGGCCAGAATCCGCAGCATATGGGCATTCTCAATAACTTCATCGCTGCTGTGCGTGGCGAAGAGCCTTTGTTTGTCAACGGCATTGAGGGCATCAACGGTGTTGAACTGATGAATGCTATGGAGCTTTCGGGCTGGAACAATGGCGAGCCTATTTCGCTGCCCGTAGACGAGGAGCGTTATCTGCGTGAGCTTGAGCAGCACGTGGCAAATTCTGTGAAAAAGACGGTGAACGATGGAGCGGTTGCTGACACCGCAGGTACGTTTGGCAGCAAATAAGGAGATCAGTATGAGATCAGCCATTATTGGATACGGCAATATTGCAAAACTGCACGCACAGGTGTTGGCTTCACAGGGACATGTGATTGTAGCAGTTTGCGATTGCAATCAAAGGGCACTGCAAAATGCACCAGGTGAGCGGCATTATACCGATTATCTGCAAATGCTTGATCAGGAGCAGATCGACGTTGTGCATATCTGCACGCCGCACCACCTGCATGCCCAAATGATCATAGACGCTCTGTCGCGTAATATCAACGTACTGTGTGAAAAACCTCTTTGCATCAGGGAAGAGGACATTCCTCGTATCCTGCAAGCGCAGCAAAACAGCACAGCGCAGCTTGGCGTTTGCCTGCAAAACAGATATAATGCCGCAAACAGAGCGGTTAAAGCATATTTGGAGGGCAAAAATAAGCTGTGCGCGACCGCAAGCGTGACATGGTACAGAGACGCCGCCTATTACAGAACGGGCGCGTGGAGAGGAAAATGGGATACCGAGGGCGGTGGTGTGCTGATCAATCAGGCGCTGCATACGCTTGACCTTGTACAATGGTTTGTGGGTATGCCCGAGCAGCTGCGCGCAAGTATCAGCTGCATGACGCTTGCAGATGAGATCGAGGTGGAGGATACCGCTGTGATCTTAGCAGGGGAGCACAATTGCGGTTTTACCTTTTACGCAACAAACGGAGGCGCGACCGATTGCCCTGTGGAATTGACTGTTCGTGCAGACGGAGAGTGGATCAAGATCATGCCGCGTGACGTGCTGTACGGAGCTCGACACGAGCACTACGAGGAGGTTGCGGTAGGGCTTGGAAAGGCTTGCTACGGCTCAAGCCATGGCGCACTGATTGCGGATTTCTATGATTGCGTTGCTACCGGCAGGCACTTTGCAATTGACGGTGCTGAAGCCGCCAAGGTTGTCCGATTGGTATTGGCAGCCTACCGAAGTCGGGGAAGGCTTGAATCTGTAACTGAATAAAATCAGGCAGCACTGAATGTTGTTTCAATCCCAAAACAGATATTGACAAAAAAACCGTAATGTGATATAATCATACAAAATAAAAATATTAAAGGAACCAGCTGACTGCAGAGAATGTTGGTTCCTTTGCGCTTTTTAGGGGATTCTTTATGAATAGAAATATGAAATTCGCGCTATCAACAACGCAAATAGTACTTTTGAGCTTTCTTGGGGTTGTCCTGCTCGGAAGTCTGCTTTTGGCTTTGCCAATCAGCTCTGCGAGTGGGGAATCTGTTGCATATCTTGATGCGCTTTTCACGGCAACCACATCAACCTGCGTAACAGGGTTGGTTACGCTTCCTACTGCCTCCACATGGAGCTTATTTGGTCAGATTATAATATTGCTTTTGATACAGGTTGGCGGTCTTGGTATCATCACAATCATGTCCGGGGTTATGATTCTTTTTAACAGAAAAATGGGCATCGGTGACAGACTGCTTATTCAAGATTCATTTAATCTTAATACGATGTCAGGGCTTGCGAAATTTGTTAAGAACGTACTGTTTGGCACACTGATCATTGAGGGGATTGGGGCTGTACTGTATATGATCGTATTTGTCCCCGAATTTGGTATGAAAGGCATATGGATATCGATATTCAATTCGGTTTCAGCATTTTGCAACGCCGGTATTGATATCATTGCAGGAGACAGTCTTTGCAATTACGCGACCAATCCGCTGATCAATATCGTTACCTCCGTACTCATCATCCTTGGAGGACTTGGATATGTTGTATGGTGGGATGTCATTCGTGTCATACGAAGCCGTTCGAAAAAGAACAGAAAAATTTTCAGACACTTGACATTGCATAGCAAGATCGCCATTACCGCAACACTTATACTGGTTGTTGTGGGAGCGTTACTCATTTTTGCTTTTGAGTATTCCAATTCGCTGACTATTGGAGATTTGTCGCTGTTTGATAAAATACAGGTGTCTCTGTTCCAATCCATTACAACAAGAACCGCGGGCTTTGCTTCTGTTCCTCAAGAGAATTTGACAAACGCATCCTCGGTTGTGTCGATACTATTGATGCTTATCGGTGGTTCTCCCGTTGGAACAGCCGGTGGAATGAAAACTGTTACAATTGCTGTGTTGTTCTGTTCAGCATTTGCAACGATACGCAATAAAAGCAGTGCATCTCTGTTTGGGCGTCGCATATCCGAGGATTCGGTAAAAAAGGCTGTAGCTGTGGTTGTCACCTTTATCACGATTTGCGTCGCTTCCACCATTCTGTTATTGGCGACGAGCAATGCTTCCGCACTTGACGTGGTTTATGAAACCGTTAGTGCAACGGCAACTGTTGGTCTGTCACGGAATTTGACGGCGAGCTTGAACACCTTTGGAAAGATCATTATTATTAGCACGATGTATTTTGGCAGAGTGGGTCCGATATCGTTGGCGGTCGCTCTCGGAAGCAAAAACAAAAGTCAGAACGTAATATCCGAGCCAACGGAAGAAATCAGTATAGGTTAAAGGAGAAGAATAATGCAAAAGAAGAAAACATATGCGGTCTTTGGACTTGGAAGATATGGTACTGCCGTTGCAAGAGAGCTTGTTGAGAACGGCATGGAGGTTATAGCAATTGACACTGAACAAAAGATTATCAACGATGCGGCGGCATACTTGCCCGTATGCAAGTGCGCTGACGTGACTGATGCCGAGGTCATTTCACGCCTTGGAATTGGAAATATCGACACAGTCATTGTATGTATGGCAAGTAACCTTGAAGCGAGCGTGATGGCGGTCACCTTGTGTAAGGAAGCAGGTGTTAAGACAGTTATCGCTAAATGCGCCAATCAGATGCAACAGAAGATTTTGCTTCGAGTAGGTGCTGATCGAGTTGTGTTTCCTGAAAATGAATCGGGCATCCGTCTTGCTAAAAACTTATTAAGCTCTGGTTTTATTGACATGATCTCTTTGTCAAAGGACGTTTCAATGGTTGAGATTGATGTCAGGGATGAATGGATTGGTAAAAACCTGATTGAGTTGAATTTGCGTAAAAAATATGGATTCAATATTGTTGCTGTAAAAAAAGGGGATAAGGTGAATGTTAATATCAATCCCGAACAGGTTCTTGATGCAGAAACAACGTTGATCGTTATTGCAAACACAGCAAAGCTTGGAAGGTTGAAATAACAACATCCCCAAGCATAAGCTTGAATACCTTTACAGTTATTCGAGATTTGCAGATGATGATTCAAGACTAAAAAGAAAGATAAATGAAAAGCATTCCCGGGCTGAAATACAGCCCGGGAATGCTTTTGTAATTTATTATGATAAAATAACTCTACTGATGCTGTGTTTGCGATAGGTTATCTCTTTTTCCATGCATAAGGTGAGAAAAGCACCAGCATGGGAACAAACTCCAGTCTGCCAAATAGCATGGAAAATGACAGAATTAAGGTTGAAAAATCAGAAAAAGGTCCAAAGTTTCCAAATCCGCCAAATTCTCCAAGAGCAGGACCTATATTATTGACGCACGAGATAGCAGCAGTCAAATTGGTCTCTATACTCAATCCATCGATAGAAATCACTAGCATAGTGACGATGGTAACTATGATATATACTGTCAAGTATCCGGTTGCTGAGCGCAGTGTTTCGTCGGGAATGACTTCTCCGTCTATGCGCACGACGTTGACTGATCGCGGTCTGATCATGTGCTTGATCTCGCGAACAATATTTTTGGCAAGAATCATGATTCGTGAAATCTTTAGTCCTCCGCCTGTTGAACCCGCACAAGCTCCAATCATCATAAGCATGACGATCACTGTCTTTGAGAGCACGGGCCATTCGTTGAATTCAGCAGTACAAAAGCCCGTTGTAGTGATGATTGATGAAACTTGAAAAAATATGGTGCGTAAGCCATATCCAAATGATTCAAACATATGATATGTGTTGATCAATATAATGACAACAGAAACGATCACTACGCCAAGATAAGCGCGAAGCTCCTCACTTTTGAGGGCGTCCTTGATCTTACCAACCAGAATAAAGAAGAACAGGTTGAAGTTGACACCGAACAGTAGCATGAAAATGGCAATGACCCATTCCACTGCAGGACTGTTGTAACCTGCAATCGATTCATTGAGAATGGAGAAGCCACCTGTGCCTGCAGTTGCAAAGGTGTTTACAATCGAGTCGTACAAGGGCAAGCCGCACAGAAGCAGCGCAATTATTTGCATACAAGTAAGCCCGATATAAATGCCGTATAGGATCAGTGCGGTTTGTCGCATTTTGGGTACAAGCTTGCCCTTTGTAGGACCGGGTACCTCTGCGCGCATTAAGTGAATGGCTTCGCCACCTGCGGAGGGCAGAATAGCGAGCATGAAAACCAGTACTCCCATACCGCCAATCCAATGCGTAAAGCTGCGCCAAAGCAGAATGCCGCGCGGCAGGTGCTCTACTGCGGGCAGAATTGTCGCTCCGGTGGTGGTAAAGCCTGAAACGGTTTCAAAAAACGCATCGATGGGGTTAGTGATCGCACCGCTGAAAATAAAGGGGAGAGCACCGAATGCAGCCATGAGAATCCATGCTGCACTAACGCAAACAAAGCCCTCTCTTGCATAGATCTGCGAATTTTTGGGTTTGAAGATCGCACAAGGCACAGAAATGACCAAAAGCATGGCGATCGTATAAACGAACGGCAATGGATCTTCGTGCGCGATCAATGTTACCGCTAAGGGCAGCAACAGAAGTATTGCTTCAATGAGCAATATGCAGCCCAGCAGATATCGTAACATGCGATAATTCATATTATTTCAAAATATCCTTTATGTCTTTGATTTCAACACCCGAGGTGAACAGAATGACGGTGTCTCCGCTTTCCATTTTATCGTTACCGGAAGGGATGATGATCTTATCCTTGTGCACGATACTTGCAATCAGCACGTCACGTCTGAGCTTGAGGTTTTTAAGCGGAATACTCGTGATACCCTCAACAGGTTCTTTGAGCACGCATTCAAGCGCCTCAAAGTTATCATCCATGAGCTTGTGCAAGGATTCGATCTCAATGTCCTTGGTAACTGCCAGCGATCTTACGTAGCGCAAAATCTCATTGGAGGTGGAGTACTTAGGAGAAACGATGCCGTCAAGCCCCATGGTTTTGAAAAGCTCCACGTATTGCATAGCGCCGATCAGCGTGATGATCTTTTTGGTGTTTTGAGACTTGGCATACAGGGAAACAATAGCGTTTTCCTCGTCCTGGGAGGAGAGTGCAATAAAGGCGTCGGTATTCGCAATACCTTCCTCCTTGAGCACCGACTGGTTTGTGCCGTCCTCTCGGATCACGTTGCAATCAAAGCGCTCGGCAAGCTCACGGCAGCGCTGCTTGTCCGGCTCAATAACCGTTGCACGAATTTTGGACTTTTGCAGGTGATTGAGCAGGTAATAGGTCATACGGCCACCACCCACGATCAGTACGTCCTTAACAGGGTGCTTGTATGCACCGATGGCTTTGAAAAAGTTGGCCATTTCTTCGTCATGAGCGGTCAGACAAACGCGGTCGCCCACAGACAGAATAAAATCACCCTTGGGAATATAGGCGTGACCGTTACGCAGAACACCGCAGATAACGAAACGCAGATTGATCTTTGTGTGCAGCTGCGCCAAAGTCATGCCGCAAAGGGAAGAGTTCTCGCCAATCACAAACTCCGCAAGCTCCACTCTGCCGTGATAGCAGGTATCCACCTTGGTTGCAAAGGGGAAACGAAGCATACGCGAGATTTCCTTTGCAACAGAGAGCTCGGGATTGATGGTCAGCGAAAGGTTAAGGTCCTGCTTGATCATCTGCATCAGTTCAGTGTATTCGGGATTACGTACGCGCGCTACTGTGTGCTTGGTGCCAAGCTTTTTAGCGGATGCGCAGCAAATAATATTAAGCTCGTCCTGGTTGGTAACTGCGATCAAAAGATCTGCCTTATCCGCACCTGCCTTGCGTAACGTGGAAACGGATGCACCGTTACCTTCTACGCCAATGACGTCGAACTTGTTGCTCATTTCGGTCAAAACTGCGATGTTGTGATCGACAAGTGTAATATTATGGTTTTCGCGTGCCAGTCGGGTGCAGATAACCGTACCCACTGTGCCGGCGCCAACAATGATAATTCTCATATCAATACTCCGATCAAAAAATTACATATACAAATTATAGCACAGTCGAGTGTACATTGCAATAGTTTTGAAAATTTATTGACAAATTTGTGCAAATATGTTATATTGTATTGAAACAACTTTTCTAAGAATTTTACATCATGGGGGTTATTTATGAAAAAAGTTAAAGTTGCGGTGATCGGCATAGGTTGCCGCGGTCGATATATGCTGGAAAATTGCCTTTTGGATATGGATAATATGTGTGTTACAGCAGTTTGTGATACATACGAAGATAGAACACAGTGGGCAGCAGATGCCGTAGTTCGCCACGGTCAGCCTGCACCCTTTGCAAGTACCGATTGGCATGCAGTGCTCAATCCCGAAATCGCGGATGCGGTGCTCATTCTTTCCTCGTGGGAATCCCACGTTCCGATTGCGATTGAGGCAATGGAAAAGGGCATTGCGGTTGGCATGGAGGTTGGCGGTGCGTATTCGCTTGACCAATGTTGGGATATGGTGCGCGCCTATGAGCGAACCGGTACGCCGTTCATGTTCCTTGAAAACTGCTGCTACGGCAGAATTGAAATGATGGTCATGAATATGGTCAAGCAGGGCTTGTTTGGCGAGATCGTGCATTGCGAGGGTGGCTATTGCCATGATCTGCGCGATGAGATCGCGTTTGGTCAGGAGAACAAACACTACAGACTCCGTAACTATCTGCACAGAAACTGTGAGAATTACCCCACGCATGAGCTTGGACCCATTGCGCAAATTCTCGGTATCAATAGAGGAAACAGATTTCTGTCGCTTGTTTCCGTGGCAAGTAAGTCGCGCGGCATGAACGAATATGCAAAGCAGAATGCGAACGTGAATCCCGCGCTGCAGACTGCAAGCTTTGCGCAGGGTGACGTAGTCACTACAATCATCAAATGTGCGAACGGTGAGACCATCACGCTCAGCCTTGATACCACCTTGCCCAGAGCCTACAGCCGCAGATTTACCGTACGCGGCACGCTGGGTATGTACATGGAGGATAACAACTCGGTTTACCTGGATTCCGATTTTACTCCCGCTGACCATTGGAATTGGTCCGTGCAGTGGAACAACGCAGAAAAATACCTTGAAAAATACGAGCATCCCGTTTGGGAGAAGTATCTCAAGGAGGGACTGCGCGGTGGTCACGGCGGCATGGACGGTCTTGTTTACGATGCATTTATCGAGGCAGTACGCAACGGCACCCCCTGTCCCATTGATGTGTACGATGCAGCCGCATGGATGGCTGTGACACCTCTGTCCGAAATGTCTATTGCTAAGGGCGGTGCACCCGTAGACTTCCCGGACTTCACCAACGGCGCGTTCTGCGAAAGAATCTAAAAAAGCATTTGCATGATCAAATATTCTCACCACATAATGCGAATTGTGTAGTGAAAAGAAAAGGAGAATGAACATGAAAAAAGGTTTGTGGTTGCTGATAGCTTTCGCGCTTTGCTTTTACATATTTGTGGGATGCGATTTAAACGCCAAGGCAACCGAAGGTTTGGAATTTGAACCGAATGGTGACGGTACGTGCAAAGTTGTCGGTATCGGTACTTGTACTGATACTGAGATTGTGATTCCTAAAGAATCTCCGAAAGGTGACTTGGTGACAAGTATCAGTGGATGTGCGTTTCTGAATTGTACCCATTTGACAAGCATCATGATTCCCAAGAGCGTAATGAGCATTGATCCTAGTGCGTTTCAAGGTTGCACTGGTCTGACAAGCATAACTGTGGCAGACAGAAATCCTGTTTATCATAGTGCAGGTAACTGCATTATTGATACGGAATGGAAAACAGTTGTTGCGGGCTGCAAGACGAGCATCATCCCGGCTGATGGTAGTGTAACGAGTATTGGAAAAAATGCGTTCAACGGTTGCATGGGGCTAATGAGCATTACGATTCCTGATGGCGTTACGAGTATAGGTGACCATGCGTTTAGTTGGTGTGAGGGCTTGACCAGTATTTTTATTCCCAATAGCGTGACAAGCATTGGCGGTTCTGCGTTCTACGGCTGTACTGGGCTGACGAGTATCACGATTCCCGATGGTGTGACAAAAATTGAGAATGGTACGTTCAATACGTGTTATGGATTAACAAGTATCACGATTCCCGACAGCGTAACGAGTATTGGTGATTGGGCATTCGAAGGCTGCTCTGGTTTGTCTAGCATCACGATTCCCGATTGTGTGACAAATATTGGTGAATCAGCATTTCATAATTGTCCCAATTTGACAAGCATTATAATTCCTGATAGTGTGACATATATTGGAGAAGGGGCTTTCGCATACTGTACCGGATTAACAAGCGTTACGGTTCCTGATAGTGCGATGGGTACTTTTAATAAAATATTCGATAATTGTTACCGGCTAACAAGTGTTATGTTATCGAACAATGTGACAGAGATAGATAACTCCACCTTTTATGGTTGTAGTAACTTGACCAATATTATTATTCCTGATGGTGTGATCAGCATTGGAAACCGTGCGTTCTCAGGTTGCCATGGTTTGACGAGCATAATGATTCCTAATAGCGTAACGAGTATTGGTGATTGGGCATTCGAAGGCTGCAATGGTTTGACTAGCATCACGATTCCTGATGGAGTTATGAGTATCGGAATTTCTGCCTTTAAGGACTGCACAGAACTGACGGGTATCACGATTCCAAATAGTGTGACCAGTATTGGCGACAGTGCGTTTTCAAACTGTCGGGGACTGACGAGCGTCACAATTCCAGATAGCGTGACCAGTATTGGAGACGGTGCGTTTTCAAACTGTCGGGGACTGACGAGCGTCACAATTCCGGATAGTGTGACGTTTATTGGAACGGGTGCATTCCAATATTGCAGATTAACGAGTATTACGATACCGTTTGTTGGCAACATGAAAGACGGCTCAGGCGAAACGCATTTTGGATGTATTTTTGGTAAAACGTATTCTAAGAATAAGTATCCCGAAGAATATCAGAATTACGATGTTCCGGGTTCTTTGGAGACAGTGGTTATTACGGGTGGTACAACCTTTGATAATTATGCGTTCTATGGTTGTGAAGGCTTGAATAATATTATTGTTCCGGAAAGCGTGACAAGTATAGGCGATAATTGTTTTCAGCATTGCGGATTGACGAGTATTACGATTCCGGATAGTGTGACAAATATTGGTGTGGGTGCATTTAGGGACTGCACCCGTTTGAAGAGTATCACAATTTCTAATAGTGTGGAGAGCATTGGATCCGGTGCGTTCCGAGAATGCCATAGTTTAACTGATGTATATTATACCGGATCTAAACAAGAGTGGACTGCGATTGAAATTGCATATAGTTACAATTCTCTTCTTTATAGCTCCACATTTCACTACAACTACGTTCCTGAAAAATAAACCTTAACATAAAAGCACTTATGAGTTCCGCAAGGTTCTCATAAGTGCTTTTCTATAGGGAAGTGCTTATTTCATCTTTTCCTGCTTGACCTTATGGTCGATGATGTGTCTGGAGGCAAGCTCTGCCTTGACCTCATCTACTGAAATGCCCATTTCGTTCATCATGACCATGACGTGATAAGCAAGGTCTGCGATCTCATAGATCGCCTCCGCCTTGTCCTGATTCTTGCCCGCGATAATGACCTCGGTGCATTCCTCACCCACCTTTTTGAGGATCTTATCCATGCCCTTGGCGAACAGATAAGTGGTATATGAGCCTTCGGGCATCTTTTCTCGTCTGTCTGCAAGCAGCGCCTCCAGCGTTTTCATAGAGAAAGGCTGCTCGGTGCCGCTTGTGTAAAGCAGATCGTTAAAGCAGGTTTCCGCGCCTGTATGGCATGCGGGACCGTCCTTGTTGACAAGCACGGTCAGTGTATCTCTGTCGCAATCTGCCTTGATGGCAAGCACGTGCTGGCGGTTGCCTGAGGTTTCGCCCTTTCTCCAAAGGCTCTGACGGGAACGCGACCAAAAGCAGGTTGTGCCTTCGTCCATCGTGATCTGCAGGCTCTGTGCGTTCATATAAGCAAGCATGAGCACCTTGCCGTCGGCTGCATCCACCACGATAGCGGGGATCAGTCCGTTTTGATCAAATTTCAAATCCTTTATTTCTAACATAATCATAACCTCACTGTAATCCCTTGCTCGGCAAGCTGGGCTTTGAGCGAGGGAATTTTGATTTCTCCAAAATGGAAGACCGAAGCGGCAAGTCCTGCATCTACGCCGGGAACCGATTCAAACAGGGTAATGAAATCCTGCACGCAACCTGCGCCGCCCGATGCAATGACGGGGATTTTGACCGTGTTGCACACAGCTTGCAGCATTGCAAGGTCAAAGCCTTGCTTGACGCCATCTGTGTCGATCGAATTGACCACGATCTCGCCGGCACCGTTTTGCTCGGCACGCTTGATCCATTCCAGCGCCTCGATACCGGTATCCTCGCGTCCGCCTTTGGCAAAGATGCGAAAGCCACCGTCTACGCGTTTGATGTCAGCCGAGAGCACAACGCATTGGCTGCCGTATTTTCTTGCTGCCTCGTAGATCAGATTGGGGTTCTTGATCGCACCGGAATTGACGCTGACCTTGTCCGCGCCGCATGCAAGCACGCGTTCAAAATCCGAAAGAGCATTGATGCCGCCACCTACCGTAAGGGGGATAAAAACCTCTCTGGCGGTCTCTGTCAGAATATCGGTAAACAGCGCGCGATCTGCAGCAGATGCGGCGATATCATAAAAAACAAGCTCGTCAGCGCCATTGTCGCTGTAATATTTGGCAAGTTCTACGGGGGAATTGACGTCGCGCAATCCTGCAAAGTTGACGCCCTTGACCACTCTGCCGTCCTTGACGTCCAGGCAGGGAATAATGCGTTTGGTGATCATTGTGCCACCTCCCGTATAGCGTCTGCAAGATCAAGCGCACCCGTGTAGAGTGCCTTGCCCAGTATCGCACCGTACATGTTCATATCTGCAAGTGTTTTGACAGTTTCAATGTCCGAAATGCCGCCCGATGCGGTAAAGCACATTTGTGGGAACTCGGATTGCAAAGACTCGTACAGCGCACGGTTTGTGCCGCCCATGACGCCATCCTTGGAGATATCCGTACAGATGATGACTCGTACGCCTATGCGTTGCATCTCTGCAATAAATGCGCTACCGCTTACCGAGGAGGTTTCCAACCAGCCGTGTGTTGCCACCATGCCGTCGCGCAGATCAGCGCCTACCGCAATTTTGTCGCCATACGTATCGACTGCAAGCTTCAAAAATGCAGGATCTGTCAGCGCAGCAGTACCGAGAATGACACGGAATGCGCCTGCGCTCAAGTATTTTTCAACCGTTTCGATGTCGCGGATGCCACCGCCGATCTCTACCTTTAAGGAGGTTGCGCCAATGATGGCGGAAACGGTTTCAAAGTTGGGAGTTGAGCCGTCACGTGCCCCCTCTAAATCCACCACGTGCAAATGCGTCGCGCCTGCAGCCTCGAAGGACTGAGCAACGCTGACGGGATTGTCGCTGTAAACTGTCATTTGTGCGTAATCGCCCTTGGTCAGACGAACCGCCTTACCGCCGATGAGGTCTATAGCAGGGAAAAGAATCATGATTATATAGCCTCCTTGGTGGAATTGGGGCAGAATTCTGCAAATGCGCGCAAAATGTCAAGTCCTACGCGCCCGCTTTTTTCGGGGTGGAATTGCGTGCCGCAAACGTTTTCGCGGCAAGCGGCTGCCGTCAAAAGCGCACCGTATTCTGTCTGTGCGCTGATCGAAGCGTCGCAATCCATTGCAGCATAGGAGTGTACGAAATATACGTGATCTCCCTCGTTTACGTATTTGAAAATGGGATGCTTGGGTTTGTCTTTGGGGAATATCAATGCGTTCCAGCCCATCTGCGGAGTTTTGAGATCTCCGATCAAAGGAGCAATGGGGCGAACCGCACCCTCAATCAATCCCAGACCCCTGTGCTCACCGAATTCATAGCTTTTATCAAAAAGCAGCTGCATACCAAGGCAAATGCCCAAGATCGGTGTGCCATCTGCTGCCTTTTGCTTAACAAGCACGTCAAGTCCGCTGTCTTTCAGCTTTTTGGCGGCATCCTCAAAGGCGCCTACGCCGGGCAGCACAATTCTCTCGGCTGCCAAAATAGTATCAGCGTCAGAGGTGATCTGTACTTGCTCGCCGATTTTTTCAAACGAGCAGGCAAGGGAAAACAAATTTCCCACGCCGTAATCGATTATCGTGATCATAAAACACCCTTAGTCGAAGGAATTTGGTCTGCTTTAGCAGGATCAATGGCGCACGCCTTGGCAAGCACGCGCGCAACTGCCTTGAACTCTGCCTCAATGATGTGGTGCGAGTTCTTGCCGGCAAGCATTTGCATATGCAGGGTAATGCCTGCATGACGCACAAATGCCAGCCAGAATTCCTCTGCAAGCTCGGTGTCAAAGTCGCCCACACGTGCGGTGGGAATCTGTACGCTGTAGTTTAAATAGGGGCGTCCTGAAATATCCACAGCGCAAAGCATAAGTGCTTCGTCCATGGGGAGAATGATGTCGCCGTATCTGTAAATGCCCTTGCAATCGCCAAGCGCCTTTGCAAACGCCTGACCAAGGCAAATGCCTACGTCCTCAGCCGTGTGATGAAAATCTACCTCGCTGTCACCCTTGCAGGTAAGCGTCAGATCAAAGCTGCCGTGCTTTGCAAAAAGCGTCAGCATGTGTGCCAAAAAGCCGCAATCGGTGCTGATCTGTGCCTGTCCTTTGCCGTCTAAATTGAATGTGAGTGTAATATCCGTTTCATTGGTTTTTCTGTTGATCTCACACGTTCTCATAGTATTTGTTCCTTTCAAAGTATGGATCGGATCGCGTCAAGCAAGGCGTCTACCTGCTGCATGGTGCCTACCGTGATGCGGCAGAAATCGCTGATGCGAGGGGCATCGAAATAGCGCACGAGGATGGCGCGCTGCTTGAGCTGCAAATATAGCTGCTCACCCGAAATGGCGGGATGCTTGGTAAATACGAAATTGGTCGCGGAGGGAAGCGTGGTAAAGCCAAGAGCGTCCAGCTGCTCTGTCAAATACGCGCGGTTTTGTGCAACTGTGGCGCAATTTTGCATGTAATACTCGTTATGCTGCAGGATCGCGTGTGCAGCAGCCTGCGAAAGAGAACCCACGTTATAGGGATTGATCGAATTGCGAATGGTTTCAAGATCCGCAATCAGCGCAGGATTTGCCGCTGCAAAACCGACTCTGCCGCCTGCAAAGCTGCGGGATTTGGAAAAGGTGTTGACCACGAGCAGATTGTCGTACTTTTCCACCAAGGGAATGCAGCACTCCGCGCCAAAGTCCACGTAAGCCTGGTCAATGACAACTACGTTGTCGGGATTGGCAATCAGGATCTGCTCAATCTGTGCGCGCGTCAGCGCAATGCCTGTGGGAGCGTTGGGATTGGCAATAAAAATGGTTCTGCCCAGTGCCTTGTATTGTGCGGGGTTAATGCAATATTGCTCATCCAGCGGTATGATCTTGGTATCGGTTGCATACAGGCGCGAGAGTACGCTGTAAAAGCCGTAGGTGATATCCGCGTAAGCAACGCCAACCTCTTTGTTGCAAAACGCCAAAAATGCAAAGGATAACAGCTCGTCCGAGCCGTTGCCAAGCGTAAAATGATCAGGCGTCAGCGCAAAAATATTTGCAAGATCTTGCCTGAGAGCAAGCATGGTCGGGTCACAGTATAAATTTGTCTTTTTCGCAGCGTCTGCTACTGCGTCAATGACCTCGGGAGCAGGGGGAAAAGGGGATTCGTTTGTATTGAGCTTGATCAGCGATTGTACGTTTCTGGGCTGTTCACCCGGAACGTAAGCCTTAAGCTCTCCCGGCTTGCGGGAAAAATATTTACTCATTTGTCAACCTGATCTCAGCGCTTCTTGCGTGTGCCTCAAGTCCTTCCTTACGGGCAAACAGAGCAATATCGGGCGCTGCTTTCTGTATAGCATTTCGGTCGTAATAAGTGTAAGAAATCTTCTTGATAAAGTCATCTACCGACAAGGGGCTGGAGAATTTAGCCGTGCCGCTTGTGGGCAGGGTGTGATTCGTGCCGGCATAATAGTCACCAAGTGCCTCGGGACAGTATCTGCCAAGGAATACAGAGCCTGCGTTTTCAATCTTGTCAAGATAATCAAAGGGATTGTCCACGCAGATCTCAAGGTGCTCGGGCGCTATGCGATTCGCAACCTCTATGCCTTGCCACAAATCGGAGCACACGATGATTTTGCCAAAGTTGTCAATCGAGGGGCGCGCGATCTGTTCACGGGGCAGAACTGCAAGCTGTTGCTCTACCTCTGCCTGTACCGCGTAAGCAAGCTGTTCGCTGTCTGTCACCAGCACAGCGCTTGCCATTTTGTCATGCTCGGCTTGGGAGAGCAGGTCGGCTGCAACGAATGCGGGGTTGGAATTGCCGTCAGCCAGTACCAAAATCTCGGAAGGTCCTGCAATCATGTCAATTGCAACCTTGCCGTAGACCTGACGCTTTGCTTCAGCCACAAATGCGTTACCGGGGCCAACGATTTTGTCTACAGCGGGAACCGACTCGGTGCCGTATGCCAGTGCCGCAACCGCCTGTGCACCACCGATCTTGAATATCTTGTCAACCCCTGCGATCTTTGCAGCGCAAAGAATGGCGGGATTTACCTTGCCGTTTTTCATGGGGGGCGTGACCATGACGATCTCGCAAACACCTGCAAGCTTTGCGGGAATGCTGTTCATGAGTACGGTAGAGGGGTAAGCAGCCGTGCCGCCGGGCACGTAAATACCAACCTTGGCAAGCGGCGTGACCTTTTGACCAAGCACAATGCCGCCTTCCTTTTGCATCTCAAAGCCCGAACGTACCTGATGCTTGTGATATGCCTCGATATTGGCTGCAGCATCGCGCATGACGCGGATAAAATCGGGATCGCTATCTGCAAAAGCCTCTGCAATCTCTTGTTCACTTACCTGTAGCGCATCAAGCTTTACCTTGTCAAATTTCTCGGTGTATGCAAACAGGGCAGCGTCCTTTTGCGCTTTGACGCTTGCAATGATCTCGGTAACGGCGTCCTCTACGTTGAAGGCGTCCTCGGAACGGTTGAAAATCTCCTCGTCCGAAACGGCGTTAAAATCATATATGCGAATCATGGGATTTAGTCCTTTCTTTGCTCCTGAAGCTTCTGTTGCAGCTCAGAGATCTGCTTGCTGTTGAATTTGTACGAGGTCTTGTTGGCAATCAGTCTTGCGCTGACGGGCGCAATGTCCTGCTTGACCACAAGTCCGTTTTCTTTAAGCGTCGTGCCTGTTTCAACGATGTCAACGATCACGTCCGAGAGTCCGAGAATGGGAGCAAGCTCGATCGAGCCGTTAAGCTTGATGATATCAATGGTTCTGCCAAGCGAATTGTAATACTTGGATGCCACGTGGGTAAACTTGGTAGCCACGCGCAAGGGGCGTCCGTAATCGTCCTCGAATTCAGCTTTGGCAGCCACGCAGATGCGGCATTTTCCAATGCCGAGATCCAAAAGGGAATATACGTCGGGCTGATACTCCATGAGAATATCGCTGCCCGCAACGCCAATGTCAGCCACGCCGCGCTCAACGTAGATCGGCACGTCCGAGGGCTTGACGAAAAAGTAAGAAACCTCTTCGGTAGAGAAAACCAGCTTTCTGGAGGGGGTATGAATTTCGGGGCAAGCGTATCCGGCTGCCTCAAACTGTGCAAGTACCTTGTCGCCAAGTCTGCCTTTGGGTAATGCGATCTTGATCATACCAGCACCTCCTTTACTTGGTAAACCTTTGTAAAGCTGCGATTTTGCGGCAGCTTGTCCGAGGCGAATACGCAAAGTCCTTGCGCGGTCAGCGCCTTGACGGCACGTGCTACGTCGGCAGCAGAGTCATCTGCGCTGTACGTAAGCAGCACCTCACCATCGCGCTTGATCTCCGTATAGCGGATATAGTCCAGATAAATGGCAAATCCGAGTGCAGCGGTTTGCATTCCAAAGCGATCCAAAAGGGGATCGTAGCGTCCACCGGAAAGCACGGCAACGGGCACGTCCTTGATATAGCCCTTGAAGATAATGCCGTTGTAGTATCCGAAATCGTGAATGAGTGAAAAGTCAAGATAAACGCCCGTGTCAAGTCCGAGCGCTGCAAGCACTTCGGAAATTTCGGCAAGCTCCTGCACGGCTGCCATATCGGGCAGCATGCTTTGCAGCACAGGTATCATTTGCCCTATGGGTGCATAGGAATTGACCAGCGTGACCAGCGGTGCATCCTCTCCGAGAAGACCCGCAAGTCCGTCTGCATTCTTGTGCGTGATCAGCTCGATCAGCTGCTCGCGTGCAGCACCTTTTTGGCAGGCTGCATCGATCAGCGGCATGAGAATGCCCATGTGTGAAATGTCTAAAATGTTTTGCGCGTCAATCGCATCAAGCGAGGTCTTGGCAAGCCCAAGCACTTCGCACGTTGCATATATGCTGCCGTCACCGATCAGCTCAAGCCCCATCTGATGCAACTCACTGAATTCCTTCTCGCCCTTTTTAACGCGATAAACCGTTTCGTTATAATAGGCTTTGAGCGGCAGCTCGGGATTGGCTGCAAGACGCTTGACGATCGAAAGCGTAATATCGGGCTTAAGAGCCTTAAGACGCGAGCCGTCCGTAAAGGTCAAAAGTCTGCCGTCCACCAAGAAATTTTTGTTGTCTGCGTAAAGGGCATAGTCCTCAAATTTATTCATGGTAAATCTGCGGTAGCCGTATTGTGCATAAAGCTCGGCACATCGTGCCACTGTCTGTTCCGCGGGAGTCATAGCAAACTGATTGTGTGTCATAAAATAATCCTCCCTAAAATAAAAGGATAGAAAAATTATACTACAATTTGAAACTTTAGTCAAGTAAAGTATGATATATTTTTAACAAGAAATGTAAACATTTTGTAAAGCAGTTGCCAATTCAACAATTTTGTGATAGAATATGTGAGATTGCCGCGCAAAGGAGGGGATTGCATGTTAGGTTTGGAACGCGGAACAGTTATGCTGCAAGCATATGACCCTGCTTGGGCGGAGATTGCAAACGAGATTTGCACACGCATCAAAAATGCTTTGGGTTCGCTTGCTGTGGACGTAGCACACGTTGGCAGCACCTCGATCCCGGGACTTTGCGCCAAGCCCATTATTGACGTAGCGATCGCGGTACAATCCCTTGATGAGCAAATTATCAGCCTTTTAGAAGCGGCGGGATTTTGGCACAGACCTGCAAATGACCGCGAGTGGCAGCTCTTTTTCGTCCTCGGTGAGGGCGAGTGGCGCACGGCGCACATTCACGTTGTTAAGCACATGAGCATGGAGTGGCGCAATTATCTCAATTTCAAGGCGTATCTGACCGAATTTTCCGAGGTGCGTCAAGCATACGCCGCACTCAAGACCGAGCTTGCACAGCGTTACGCCAATGACCGAAACGCCTATACCGATGCCAAGGCAGACTTTATTTCGCAAACGCTGCGTAAGGCAATGGTGTGGTCATATCTCGGTAAGCAGATCGAGGGTGAGATTGACAGACCGATCGGGTATCTGCACGTAAAGGGGAGTAAGCAGCTGCTCTATCCTGTCAATTACGGATTTATCCCGGGCGTGCTTGGTGGTGACGGTGAAGAGCTTGACGTGTATTTCCTTGGTGAGCAGCAGCCTCTGCAAGCATTTTGCGGCAAGGTGATTGCCATCGTGCATCGCGCGGATGACGTGGAGGATAAGCTGGTCGCGTGCCCCTTGGATCATGACTATGACGTGCGCGAGATTTGCCGCGAGATCTATTTTCAAGAGAAATTTTATGACACGACCGTCGAAACGATTGACGGACAAAAATTGCACATAAGTAACGGAGAGAGAAATGGTAGTTGAACTTTTAATTTTGGCTGTAGCACTTGCAATGGACGCGTTTGCCGTAGCCATTTGTAAGGGACTTTCGATGCAAAGAGCAACGCTTGGTAAGGCTGCAGTGGTTGGTGGCTGGTTCGGTGCTTTTCAGGCACTCATGCCCGCGCTCGGCTTTGTCCTGGCAGGTATTTTGAATAAATTTTTCGGTGATTACCTTGAAATGTTCACCGGCTGGATCGCCTTTGTGCTGCTTGCCATTATAGGCGGCGGCATGATCAAGGAAGCACTTGAAAAGCAGGAGGATGGCTGCTCAAGCTGTGAAAATACCGACGCTTCGCTGACCGCGCGTGTCATGTTTCCCATGGCGGTTGCAACCAGTATTGACGCAATGGTCGTCGGTGTCGGCTACGGCTTGCGTCCCGACATGACAGTGCCTCGCGTGCTGCTCAGCGTAACTCTGATCGGTATCATCACGTTTGCGCTCTCCGCGCTTGGCGTCAAGATCGGCAACGTGTTTGGCGACAAATACGAGAAAAAAGCCCAGCTCGCAGGCGGTATCGTCCTGTGCCTGCTCGGCATCAAAAACGTGCTCGACCAGTACGGTGTGATCGACTTCGTCTGGAATTGGTTCACGGGGCTGTTTTCTTGATTTCAATTTATTTCGAATATTTTAGGCGAGCGCCAATTCGCTCGCCTTTTCTGCATATTCACACAAAAAACAAAATTTTATGGTATAATATAAAAAACTTTCAAAAATCATTACACACTTTCAATTTTTTTGGTACTACTATTTATGAAGGGCCTTTCAAAAACGCGAGGAAGGAGGCGAGTTATGGAACTTCAAAGCAAACAAACGGCGAGAACGCCTATGGATGACGAAAAAATCGTTGAGCTTTATTGGGAACGCGATGAAAAAGCGATTGAGGAGACCGACTTCAAATACAAGAAGTATCTGTTTTCTATTGCTTACAATGTCGTTCACGATAGGCTTGACTGCGAGGAATGCTTGAATGATACATACCTCGGTGCTTGGAATGCCATGCCACCATCAAGACCAAATGTGCTTAAAGCATTTCTTACGATTATCACACGCAGAATTGCAATCAAACACTACCACAGCAAGCTGCGGCAGAACGTGATACCTTCCGAAATGACAGTATCCTTGTCGGAGCTTGAAGATTTCGTAGCTGGTGATGGGGACGTCGGTGCAGATTTCGATGCCGAAAGACTTGGACGCGTCATCAGCGACTTTGTTCGCTCGCTTTCCGAACGCAGACAATTCATATTTATGAGTCGGTACTACTTAGCCGATCCCATTGATACAATTGCAAGTGACTTGAGCTTGAGCCGTTCAATGGTAAATAAGGAACTGGCTGCCATCAGAAGTGCCTTGAAAGAAAAACTTGAAAGTGAGGGTTATTCTATATGAAAAAGAAAGAATGGAATGAAGGTCTGAATTACCTTGATCCCGACCTTGTTGAAAAATATGTTGAACAAAAGGATAGGCTCAGACAGAAGAACAAAAAGCCCAAAAGCGTATGGCTTCGATTCGGTGCAATCGCGGCTTGTTTCTTGCTGATCGTGAGCGCGGTTATCGTTGTGCCTATGCTGCGAGAGGATGATCCCGGGATTATTCCTAATCCCGATAATGATTCCAATATACCCACTGTCAACATTCAGACGCCAACTTCTGCACCGCATTATTATGGTAATGAAAGCAGTAGTGGTATGTCGTCAGATGCTAATATGGATGCAAACCCAGCAGGTATATCAGTGACGGCGAAACTTATAGAAATGCTTCCCGACACTTATACATTTTTTGATGATTGGAATCAGTACGAATATCGTCTTTTAAGAATGAAAACCGTCAAATTATTGAGAGGAACTGAAATGACGGAAGAATTCTATTATATGGTTCCTGTCGCTTTTGTGACCGATTTCTCGGTGTATGATAGTTTTGTAATCAAAAACATGGCACAGTTTGCCTATGACTACTCGGTAATGTATAATAAAACGCAAGGAAAGGCCGAACAATTAAATCTACCGCTTTTCGGATATCGGATTTATGGTTACTATCTTATGGGTGAGAACTTTGTAGCATTTGATTCTGATGGCAAATTCGATGAAAGGCTTTGGAACTCAAATAAAGCTTGGATTGAAGAAACAAAACGTGCGCAGGTTGCAGATACCATTAAACAAGCAGAATCTATTATTCAGCAAGAAGATGATGGCTGGGGAAATGATTTTTATGTGCATTTATTGAAAGATATATCGGGTGAGGCGGCAAATGTTTTAGATTCGATTAAATCTTTTGACAACGGAATATTTGTTCCAACCTTTTCGTCAAGCAAATTAGGTCTTTTGCCGGAAGTACAATTCCACGCCGTCAGATATATCAACGGTTTTGCAACCAATGAAAAAGTCAGCGTATGGTGTAAAGAATGGACAGACGGAGATCAGGATACCTATGCTTTTACCAAGGCTCGCTTTAGCGAAGATGATATGAATCATCTTCCCGATTTGTCTTCCGCCTTTGCGTCGGTCAAAGGAGCTTTGAATAGTGGATCAGTAATGCCGCCGCATTTTAATAATCAAGAAAAGCTAAGAAATACAACAAGCGGAGTTTTTGGATGGTATGCCAAGACTGAAAACGGTGTTATTGGCATTGTTAGAGTGACGTGGTGTTTCTATACGGAGAAATATCAATATTACTATGATGATGCCTACTATATCATTGAATACGGCTCTGACGAGTGCAAGGCGATTGATCGGGATGCTTTGCTTGAACTGTTAGGCGAATATGAAGCAACGAATATCTATACCGGTGAGTATAACGAATACGGAAAATACAGTGATAGAGTTTATCCTGAGATGTAAAGGACAGATAATAAGGCGAGCGTTTTTTGCGCTCGCCTTATTTGAAATTCACACAAAAATATGTTATAATATAAAAAACTCAAAAATTTTTCAAATTCTTTTACAGTTTTTCGAAATTATGTCGACTGTGTTTGTGAAGGGCCTTTCAGACTATCAGAGAAGGAGGTGCGATATGGAACTTCAAGCCAAAGAGAGAGCAACAATGCCTGATGAGCAGATCGTGGAGCTTTATTGGCAACGTGATGAGCAAGCTATCAAGGAAACCGATATCAAGTATAGGAAGTTCTTGCTATCCGTAGCGTATAATATTGTTCACGATACATGCGATAGCGAGGAATGCCTGAACGATACATATATCGGTGCTTGGAACTCGATTCCCCCTGCAAAACCTACTTGGCTTCAAGCGTTTCTTGCCACGATCATGAGAAGGGCGGCGATTGATTGCTACAAGGCAAGAAAGCGACAAAAGCGAATTGCTTCAGAATTAACGGTATCTTTGTCCGAGGTTGAGGATTTCATTGCCGACGACGATGATATGTATTCCAAAACAGATGCAAATGAGCTTGGTTGTGTTATCAGCGATTTTGTCCGTTCGCTATCTGATCGTCGAATGTATATCTTTATGAGCAGATATTATTTCGCACGTCCGATCAAGGAAATCGCAAAATTGCTCGATTGCAGTGAATCAACGGTCAACAAAGAGATCGCGGCTATCAAGTGCGATCTGAAAGAAAAACTCGAAAAGGAGGGCTATTCTATATGAAAGAAAATGAGTTTTTAGATGGTGTCAGCAACATTGAACCCGATGTTATAGAACGATTTGTTTCTATGGATAATAAGCTGCAAAACAAGCTACACAAAACCAAGCGCAGGCATTTGTGGCTGCGTATCGGTGCGGTTGCGGCATGCCTTGTGCTGTTCATGAGTATGGCGGTTGTGCGACGCGCGCCTTCTGTCTCTGCAGTGCAGAGTGGAGACACTGTTACGGGCAAGCAGCAGATCTTTTACGGTAACTTGTCCTCGGGAGAGGGCGATAATGCAGAAATATATTCTCCCGCTTTTGAAATACAAACGGTAGTGGAGGCAGAGGTTATCGAGGTGCTTCCCGATGAATATTACAATGTTGCATGGTCGTGGGCTCACAACCCGTGTCACGTTGTAAAGCTGCGCGTGATCGATCAGATTCGCGGAACAGGGCTGCCCGAGGAGATTTATCTGTGTTATCCTTATTACGATACTACGATATTTGACGGTTACGAGCGATTTATCATGTCGCTTGGGCAGGTCGGAATAGAAAACTACGCGCTGATCAATGATACGCAAGGGAAGGTTGAGTGTTTTCCAAATATGTTCGAGGTGCCGCGGACAAGGGATATTGGTTATGGATGCGTCATTGCATTTAACAACTGCAAGGTTGACGACGGCTTTTGGGATAGGGCGGATTATCTTGAAACGAAACTTTGGGGTGACAAGAACAGTATTATTGACACGATGTTGAATTATCCAAATCCAACAAATGAATTTCCCGCCATCCGAAATTCTACGATTGACGAGGTCAAAGCCAATATCATTGCGGTTGCAAGCAATGAAGATAATTGGTGCGTTTCGGTGAAAGGATACGACTACGTGACCGCGGACGACGTATTTATTACAGAACAGGGTAAGGCAATCCGTGCTTACGTACAGCCAAATGGGGCGAGCGTGTTCTTGCATGTGATCACACCTGGAAAGGAGCGCACGATCGCACAGTATACGCGTATGATCAATGGCTTTGTAACAGATGAGATCATTTGGCTCAATGGGATGAATGGCGAGAATGGCAACGTCGTAAAAAGCGGTGTCGAGTATACCGCCGAGGATCTTGCTCAAGCTCCCGATATCGGTCAAGCCATTGCAGGGCTGGATGTCTCCGGGATGAAGCCTCCACATGTGATTGTCACGAAGGATATGCATTTCGGATATGTGTATGCGGAGGGCACTTATCGCAAGGTGCTCGGAAAGGTGTACGGCGTTGTGCGTGTAACGTGGCGTTATAACTATACCGATATCCCAAACGCTTACAAATGGGATGATATGTACTATTTGTATCACGAAAACGGTCGAGGGCATGTTGTCAGTAGGTTCAGACTTAGGCTTATGCTTGGTAACGATGCGTTTATTAACAATTATTCCTATTTGAGCATGCTGATTTGGGGATAAAAGTGCAAAAGGCGAGCGGTTTTACGCTCGCCTTATCTTGATATTTTCAAAAAATATGATATAATAGGATCATGTATTTAACGAAAAGCAAATATCTATTTTAAGTAGACAGCAGAACTATTGACTTACAATGTACATATCGTTATACTTATAGTGCATCTATAACCAAAGGAGCTGATACGAATGGATGAAAACTTCAAGATAGGAAATTTTATATGCGAACTGCGAAAAAGCAAAGGATTATCGCAGGCTGAACTTGGCAACAAGTTAAACGTAACCAATAAGGCGGTTTCTCGGTGGGAAACGGGACGCGGACTTCCCGACAGTAGTTTGTTATTGCTTTTAGCGAAAGAATTGGGCGTCACCGTAGATGAGATCTTACGTGGAGAGTTTGTCACTTCCGAAGCCGAACTGACTACCAATAAGGAACCTCGTGTAGAAATCCAAGAAAAAAGCACAAAGGTCAAAAAACAAAATACGCTATTGGAATACAGAGGAATAAAAAAGCAGTTGCTTAGGGATTCGCTTATCGTTATCCCAACCTTCATTTTTATCTGTGTTTGGCTCTATCTCGGATTAAATCCGAATATTGATTTGACGCCTACTGCCGACTATCAAACCTCGGTTATCATCAATTTGTTTGTGCCATTGATGATCATTGCCGCTGCTCAGATCGTATACGCTTCCTTTTTGATTGCTGATTCTGTTCGAATGCAGGGAATAAAGTGGTATGTTAAACTGCTGATCTGTATAGGAATCTATTATGCTGTCGTTCACCTTTTCTTTGTAGTCTATATTTATAGAATCATTCGATTTATCATTTTGAGAAATAGGATGAAAAAGCAGCTGTCTCATTTCTAAATGTTCATCTGAAAAAATCGGAAATGCTATAAGAAGCGTGAGCACATTTGCAATGCAAGTGTGCTCACGCAATTTTTATGGATTATTTTTTACTGCGTCACGCGGAAGGTGCGTGCTTCGCCGTTTGTCATTTCAAACGAGAAGGCAAGGGAATAGGTGCCGTCTTCATCGCGGAAGGACATATAGCCGTCGTAGTCGTGATGCTGATAGTCAAAATCGACCCAATTGCCGTTTTCAAGCACCTGAATGGTGGGCTTGGTGTAGGAATCAAAGCCGTACACGCGAACTGCGTAAATGGTAGAGCCGCCACCGCTGACGGTAAATTCCGCGGTGTTGTTCTGTGCCATGACGGTAGGCAGGTAAGTGTCTGCGATCACCGTACCAACGCTTGCCTCGGTCTTGATAGGCGAGAGAACCGAATCCTCTCTGACGCCAAGCACGTTGGAATCATCCTTGCTTTCGGGCTGACCCCAAGGCAGCAGGATCATATCAATGCGTACCGTGTCACCTGCGCGTAGGGTCACGTCGCCAAGGTCTGCAGTCAGGGTTGCGAGGTTGACAGTGCCGTCAAAGCTTTCCTTGAGCACAAGATTGCCGTCATAGGTCTTGCCGCCGATGACCATCGCGTAATCCTTGATGACAACAGCCATGTTGACCGAATCTGTAGTCTTGTGGGTAGGATCGGAGTCGACGTAGTAATCAAAGTATGCGCCTTCTTTGCCCAGCTTGTAGTAATCCGTATGCTCGCTGAGTTTAAGATCAACCGTCTGGGGCTGATTGTTCTCGTCAAGATAACCGAGCTTCTTATATACGATGGCTCTGCCGTCCATAGAGAAGAAGGAGAAGTTGTTAACGAAATCCTTGATCTCCAGATCCTCCAGCACGGTCAGCTCCAGCGTGTAATAGGTTCTGGTCTCATCGGATTGCGCCATTTCGACCTGTCTGTAATCGACCTGGATCTTGCCGTCGTCGGAAAGGTAACTCATGTCAATATCCACGTAAACGGGGCCGGACGAGGAAATGTCCGCAGTTTGCGATTCGGAACCGAAGAAATTGCCGTTTGCATCGGTGTACTGCAGCCAGTACAGTCTGCCTGCACTGGTGTGCTGGGGCTGATTGTTCCACAGAGGCGAGGACATTGCGCGGAAATCGGGCAGCGTCCAGTAATCCTTATCGTACACGTAGTAGGGAGCTATGCAGTTGGTCTCGGTGACACCGCAGGAGAGGTGATAGTAGGGTGCGATAAACTGAATGGAGGACAGCTGCTTGAGCGGTACTTTACCCCAGTTCTGATACAGATTGACAGATTTGAAGTGCTTGGTCTGGTTCTTGTCTACGGTAATGGGGAAGATCGCGTAGCCGTAGTGCATATCCTCGGGATCAAACAGCTTTTCCTCATATTCGCCCTTGAAGTTCTTGCAAACCTCAACGTTGATGGGGAGCAGCTGGTTGTTTTCATTCAGAACCACGCTGCATTCCAGCGCACCGGAAGTGGTGGTGTGTGCAAAAACGTAGATTTCGCGGTCATAGCCGTCGCCGTTGATCTGCGTGTCTACAGTGAATTGCTTCTGAGGATCTTTGTAATAAGCAGGATTAAAATCTGTGCCGTTTAAGGTGTAAGTATAGCAACCTACAAGGCTGTTGTAGCCTGCGTACTTGGCGTTATCGATCTGTGTGACGATCTTGATATCGGTCAAGGGATTGCGCTCAATGTACGCCTGTCTTTCCAGCTCGTCAAACGAGTGCCCCTCGTCGGTATAAATGCGGTGACCGATCGAATAGCTTTCCAAAGATTTCAAGCTGCTTGACGCAGGTGTGTAGGTTTGTGTGATCACGTAATAGCCATCCTCAAGCGTTACAGTTACCTTGCCGGTGTACTCATCCTCGGCAGGGAAAATGTAACCGAACACGCCGGCATCCTTGATATCAAAGCCAACGTATTCCACGGATGCAGCATCAATACCGCCAATATCCGTGTGCTTGCCGTTCTTGTCTGCAATGATCAGCGCGGCAACGCGATCCTGCGCAATACGGGTTACCGTACCGAAACCACCAAAGCCGTTGGTGTCGCCATCGGCAACAACACGGATCTGCTGGTGCAGCTTGTCACCGTAAACGTGATAATTTCTGTCAAGCTTCATGGTTGTTGCCGCTGTGGTGGTGATCTTGATAGCTTTCATTTCCTTGATCTCGATCTTCTCGCCAACCTTGTTACCGCAATCAACACGAATGCCCTCAACCTTGCCTGTGTAATTGGGAATGGTAGTCAGCGGAATGATCACCGTGCAATACTCTTCTCCGGGCGTAACAGAGCAGGAAACGAGCTGCTCACTGTTAAATCCTCCGACGGTGTCGGTGCGGAGATACAGCACAACCTTGGACGAATACTCGGTGCGAATGGTAAGCTCGATCGCGTTGTAATCAGCCGCCTGATATTTTACTCCCCAATGGAAATAAGGGTCGTGGGTGTTTCCTACGATTGCTGTAAGCACGCCATCCTTGGTACCAATTGAGTCTATATCATTCGTACTGGGCTTGCGCGCCTTTGCAAGCAGATCGTAGCTGCCTGCGCTTTCGTCATACTCATATACAGAGGGCAAAAATCCCTGATCCATGAAATGAATGTCATAATAATAGTAACCGAAACGGTAGATATTACCGCGTGCATTAGGGCCGGACTCGGAGGCAAACAGCTTGGTGCCGTCCTCGGTAATAACGAATGCATCCATGGTATCGGTCACGTAAGCGGTGCCTTGCTTATTGTAAAGCCCCGATACTTGTTTGTTGCTCTTTTGCGCAAGAGCATAGACAAGTCTGACGTCTTTGTTGGAGATCTCTGCCGTATCTCTCTTTTGATCAAGATAACGGAAGTTGATCAGGTTTGCAACCTCGTCAGCATACGCAATCGAATCGCCCCAAGCGCTCGCATCCTGCTTGATCAGAGGGCTTGTGACGTTGCCTGCCTGATCCATGGTAAAGCTTGCGGGGATAGAGAGCGTAGCAAGAGCAGGAAGCTCTCCGGAGGTGATGTCGCAATTGAAGGCTGCCGAGAAAAATGCAGCAATCATATCGGACAAAAGTTGCGCTTCGCCGCCGATATACAGCTTGTTCTCCATGACGTAAACCGTGTGCTCTGCATAAGACGCACCGCGTGCGTTACCTACGATGATCTCGTTGTTTGCAACAGCGTAATCCGCCTCGTCATCGGTCACGATCTGCAAGGTCGCACCGCTGACGCGTTCGATGACATCACGCAAAAGCAAGGAGGCTGCAAAAGCGGGATCTTGTGCAGTCAGGTTAGCAGGACGCACGATTACGTAATCCGAAGCTCCGTCCTTGACAAGATCAAGCACCTGCTCGGGTGCAGGCGTGTCGGCAGCACCTGTGTCGGTAGTTCCTTCATTGGGTGCGGGAGTGTCTTTGCACGCAGCCAAGCAGGGGAGCAGCAAGAGCAGTGCAAGCAAAAAAGGCAAAAGTCTTTTCATATAGTACCTCCGTTAGGTTATTGTATACATTATACATAAAATCCGCGGATTTGTCAATAGAAATAGGGGCAGTTGCACGCAACTGCCCCGTGGGTTACTATGTAATTATCTCTTGGAGAGAACCTCAGCCTCGTACTCCTCGATCTCCTTGAACCAGCAAGAGCAAGCGCAAGCGCCGTTTCTCTCGCAGAATTCAGTCCAGATATCGCCGAAGGGCAGAGTCTTAACTTCCTCACGCAGCATCATCAGCTTGGTGGTGTTGCCTGCGTCCTGGAGAGCCTTCATCTCAGCGTTGGGAGAAAGCAGAGCGTAAAGCAGAGCCTTCTGTACGCTTCTCATACCGATAACCAGAGCAGCTACACGGTTGATAGAAGCATCGAAGTAGTCGGTTGCCAGGAATACTCTGTCAAGAGCATCGCAGCGAACAACTTCCATCATCATCTCTCTGGTGTCGTCGTCGAAGTTAACAACGTGGTCAGAGTCCCAACGAATGGGTCTGGTGATGTGCATAGCCAGCTTCTCGGAGAAGCAGAGCATTGCGGGCAGCTTGTCATAAACGACCTCGGTGGGATGGTAGTGACCGTTGTCAAACAGCGGAACGATACCGCGGGACAGCGCGTAGGACAGAGCGAACTCGCCGGAACCAACAGTGTAGGACTCTACGCCGATACCGAATACCTTGGACTCAACGCAGGGGTAAACCTTGGTCTTGTCATAGCCGCAAGCCAGGATCTCGTCCAGGGACTGTGCGTATCTCATACGGGGGCCCATACGGTCAGCGGGAATATCCTTGAAGCCGTCGCCGGTCCAGAAGTTGATAACGCAGGGATAGCCGGTCTCGTTTGCGAAGTACTCAGCGATCCTCATGCAGCAGATAC
>JAZOLE010000029.1:0-7616 GCA_045652835.1 Eubacteriales bacterium
AATTTTGACCTGTTTTTAGCGCTCGTCCAAGGACACCGCCTTTTGCTGCAGCTGACGGTTGCCCGTCCAATGCGAGACGATGGCATCGGTCTTGGTGCTGCTTTGCACCAGTACGTCGGCAGTGGTGCGGTGATCAAGATACGTGTAAGGGGTATGATCCACGCCGCCGATCTGCACCTCGATCACGTCTGCGCCCACGTTGTTATCCACGTAAACGGTATCCAGCGCAATATTCTCGGCATACAGATGCTCAATTGCCGAGATCAGGGCACTTGTGCCGTCGGCATCGGTCTGCTTACCGTCGGTCAGCAGCACGATTCTCTTGATCACGCCCTCGCTAAACAGCGTCGCGGCATATTCCAGCGCACCCGCAATATCGGTGGCGCTATCGTCTACCTGTGTGTTTTTTACAGAGGGCAGCGGTATCTGCTCCCCTGCAGGGCTGACGCATACCGCGTCCTTGCCAAAGCAAACAAGCCCTGCCGTGCTGTTCTCGGGTAATTTTCCCTGCAGCTCGGCAATATAGGAGTCTACAAGATCCAGATTGCGGTTTGCGGAGTAAGAAACGTCCGCTACTACGTACACCTCGGTCTTGGTCATGACCGTAACGCTTGCCATGCCTGCAAGCGCGGGCACCACCAAGGCAATGATCAGCAAATGCAGGATCAGCGAGGTGACGGTGTGCCCGTTTTTATTATCCTTTCTGATGGCTATGCAGTACGGCACGATGACCGCCGCCAAAAGCGGTACGGCAAGCAGCAAAAGCCACGGATTATCGAAGCTGATATTTCTCATAGCAATACACCACCCAATCTGCCGCAAACAGCAAAGAAAGTAAAATAAACATCAAAATCAGCGCGTCATATCTGCCGTCAAAGCCGCCTTCGGTAGCCGTTCCCGTCAAATTCAGCTGCTTTTCGGCAACCACGGGGTTACGCTCCGCCAAGGGCACAGCTGCATGCAAGTAAAACGTACGCGCAGAGCCGCCCACCGTCACGGTCACGGTGTAAACGCCTGCCTCTGTGGGCACAAAACTTGCCACAGCGCTCTCGCAGCCAAGGTACTGCACCTGCCCCGAGGGAGAATCTATGCGAATGCTCTCGGTATTGGCAAGCAGATTGATCTGCACCTCGTCACCGCAAATAAAGCTGTTTTGCTCCAGCACCGCGGGGAAAGAATACTCGGCAAGATTGCGCATCAGCATGATAAAATCCATACGCATGGTAATATTGGAGTGATGCAGGTCAAAGGCAAACACGCAAAGGCGGTTGCCATATGCGGTCGTACCCGCAAACACCACGGGATTACCCTCGAAGGAAAGCAGCGTTGCAAACTTGCGGTACATACCGCACTTGACAAAGCCTGTCAGATGGATCTCCTCGCCCACCATGTCACGCGTCAGCATCTGCACCATAGATGTGCTGTCACCCGAAAGCTGCAGCACGCCCGCCTCGGGCAAGGTCACCTCGCCCTGTACCGAAAAGCCGAGATCATCCGCGCTGGCTTGCGGATTGATCAGCCAGATCGCGCCGTCCAGCGGCATGGTCGCAGGGGTAAAGGTATCGAAAATATACAGCCCGTAGCCAAGCTCGCCCGCATATTCCTCGGTGGATCTGACCTCAATATTGGTCTTGCCCACCGCACCAAGCGCAGCCTCTATAAAGAAGGGTCTGTCGCTGACCAGCAGAATCTTGTAAGCGGCATCGCTTTGCAGGTCAAACAGCACCACGCTGTTGTCGCTCTCCAAAGCATCCGGGTTAGCAATGCGCACGCAAAGAGAAGCAAACTCGGAGATCTTGGCAGTCAGCTGGAAGGGCGTTGCCTTTTCGCGCTTGGTTACCACGGTGGAGGTAGCAATGCTCTGCTCCGCGTCATCCGCGTAAAGCTCCAGCGTCAAGGTCGCGTCCGAGCGATAGGAGGTCACGTAGCCGCTCACGGTCACAGTTTCCCCCTGCACCGTATAGCTGACGCCATCCAGTGCATAATTCTGCGCGCTCTCATCGCAAAGGCGGATCAGCGTGATATTCTCATGCGTCTGGTATCCCCTGTCGGTGACCAGATACACGTCTGCTCCGCTATTCTTTGCAAAATACGCCTGTGCCGCTGCATGTGCATCGGCAAGCGCGGTATCCGCATAGCTGCAGGAAAGACCCTCCAGCAGCGTTTGCGCGGCTTGCTTGTTCTCGGTCTGCTCAAAGACGGTCGAGGTCTGCTCTGCCACGCAGATCAGGGTGAAAGTCGAGCCGTCGGCAGCATCCGCGATCATATCCGCGATCTGCTGCTTACCCACCTCAAAGCGGGTCATGCCGTCCGCATGCTGCATTTGCATACTGCCCGTACCGTCCAGAATAAAGCAATAATCACGCGCCGCACCGGGTACGGTCAGCACGGGATGGGCGATGGTCAGGGAAATTGCCAGCACCGCAAGGATCTGCAAGATCAGGCTGATCAAGCCCGTGAGTCTTGAAAGCGGATTTTTCTTTTTGAGAAATCGCTCGCTCAGCTTCCACAGGTACGTGGAGGACACGGTCTGCTCGGTGTATTTGCTCTTGATAATGTAAATGATAATGAGCACGGGAATGCCCAAAAGTCCGAGAAGTCCTAACGGATACAGAAACGTCATTTGATCACCTCCATATCGGTCAGGTGCTCAAAGAAAATCTCGCCCATATCGGCAGTTGCATCCACCAACAGATAGGATGCGCCGCGTGCACGGCAAAAGTCTGCAATGCGCCCCGTGGCGTATGCCAATGCCTGCTTATAGGCAGCAGCAATATCGCGGTCGATGTTGCGTCGCCAGGTGTTGTGTGCGTCCTCTGCATCGTAAAGGTGCATCTTACCGCGCAGCTGCGGATTGAGCTCTTCACGCGAGAGTACCTGCAAGCAAAGCACGTCACGCTTTTGATCGACCATATAGCCAATGGCGTCCTCGTAATCGTGATCGGTCAGAAAGTCCGAGATCACAATCGAAAAGCCGTCGCCGCGACCCACGCTTGTGGGCATGATCGCGCGGCTGATACGGGCGTCACCCGAAAACTCGAGGTCACTGAGCGCACCGATGCAGTTGATATACGACTGCTTGCCTACCATGCCCGTGATCACAGGCTCTACCTCGCTTCCCTTGATGGCGTAAACAGACACCTTATCCATCTCGCACACCGAAAGGTATGCAAAGGCGGCGGCAAGCCTGAGCGCTTGCTCTGCCTTGTGTCCGTTTCCGTAATCCATGGAGCGGCTTGCATCGATATAGATGCGCGTGTGCATCTGCCGCTCATCAAGATACAGCTTGGTATACAGCTTTTCAAATCGGGCGTAGGCATTCCAGTCGATCTTGGTGATATCGTCACCGGGTACGTAATCGCGCAGGTCGGCAAACTCACACGAAGAACCGAAATTCTTGCTTTGCCGATTACCGCCGAACATACCGGCAACGTTGTTTTTAAGCAGCGATTGCAACAGCTCCAGCTGACTCAAAAACGCGTCGTTGACTGTAAATCTACTCATGTTCAGACACTCTTATTTCTTGAGCTTTTTGTTTTCCTTGATCAACATGCCGATCACGTCGTCCACATTCAGCTTATCGTTGATGGCAGCATAATTGATCTTGATACGGTGACGCAGTACAGGACAAGCCAGTGCGTCGATATCCTCGTAGGAAACGTTGTAATTGCCGCCAAGCAGCGCGCGCACCTTGGCGCAGGTGATCAGCGCCTGTGCTGCACGGGGAGATGCGCCGTACTTGATATACTTCTTGGCGGTATCCGAGGGCTTATCCAGCTCGGGATGCGTGCCGGATACCAGCGCGACCGCGTATTCCATGACCTCGTCAATGACAGGCACGGTTGCAGCCAACGCTCTCATTTCAAGAATGGTTGCGCCGTCCACCTGCGCTTCTGCCACCTCGTCCATGGTGACCTGCGTCATCTTGACAATATCCATCAGCTCGTCCTTACCCGGGAAGGTCATGAGCAGCTTGAACATAAATCTGTCCATCTGCGCCTCGGGCAGCGGATAGGTACCGTCCTGCTCGATGGGGTTCTCGGTTGCCAGCACGAAGAAGGGCTCTTCCAGGCGATAGGTCTTGTTTGCCACGGTCACCTTATGCTCCTGCATAACCTCCAGCATAGCCGACTGGGTCTTGGGGGTTGCACGGTTGATCTCGTCCGCCAACACCAGATTTGCAAAGATGGGGCCCTTGTTGAACTTTTGCACCATCTTGCCGTTCTCGTCCTTTTCAATGACGTTCATACCCGTGACGTCCGAGGGCATCAGGTCGGGCGTGAACTGAATACGGGAGAAAGGAAGATTGAGGATTCTGCCAAGCGAACGAACCAAACGGGTCTTACCGACACCGGGTACGCCCTCCAGCAGTACGTTGCCGCCTGCTACAATGGCAATGATGACGTTATCCACGACCTCGGTCTGACCGACCACGTCACGGCGCAGCTCGGCTTTGATCTTTTCTGCCTGCTCGCCAAATCTCTTTACGTTTTCCATGTTGTTCTGCATCTGTATGTACCTTCCTTTATCAATCTTTGTCAGACGGGCTGAAAAGCGCCGTAAAATATGCTTCGATCAGCTCTGCGACCTCTTCGGAGAGCAAACCGTCGATCTTGCTTTCCAAGAAGATCGCGTTATATATGTCAATAACCTCGCTGTACTTGACGTAGTCGTCCTTGGTGGGATCGTAAATGATATCCTGGCTGCCCACAATCAGCTCACCGCTGCCAAGGCCGCCATCGGTAACGTTCTGTTCATCGTCATCATCCTCGTAGTCGCCCGGTGTCTGCGGACCTTGCTCGCTTCCCTGGCCCACAGGCAGATCCGAAGCACTCAGCCCAAAGATCTCCAGCAGCCGCGCCTCAACGTAAACGCCCATGTCCGCGTCATATCTCTGCTGCGTCAGCGCCTTGCCCATCTCGGTATAAACAACGCCAAAGGCATTTTTGACGTTATCGCGTCCCCAACCCAGCGTGTATTTTTCAAGATCGATGGCAACGTTGGCAAGCGTGTTTGCCAAACGCTCGATTTCAAGGGAAAGCGCGTCCTGCTGGTCAGCACCCGCGTTTCGCAGCACCATTCTCAGCTCCTCGGAGAACACGTGCACAGCCTCGATCATGGCGTTCTTGTCATCGATCTCGCCAATGCTTTCCACAATGCCGTCAAGCGCCTGCTTGAATGCCGCTTGCTCTTCTTGCGCCAACGCTTTATCCAGCGCGCGCGTGTACGCCGAGCCCGAGGCACTCATGATGGGAGAAAAGCTGCGCAGCGTGACCGCGCTATCCACAACGCTGCGTACGCGCACAACCGTGTCAATGACCAGCGTTTTCATTCTGCTCTGCGTCTTGGTGGTGCGCAGCGCCTCCAGCAAGCCCTCCAAGGACGCAACCGTCTGCTCCTTTGCCGGCTCGCTCATGGTGGATTCCCTTACCTCTTGGATCAGGTTTTGCAGCGCAATGGTTTCCCATTCGCCAAGCTCAAAGGGGGGATCTATCGGTGCGGGGGGCGGCTCGGGCAGCTTTGCGGGAATGGCAAAGGCTGTCACAGCCATGCCGATAGCAAGCACAAAGCACACAAGACAAGTCCACACGTGCTTAATCTTGAGCTTTTTGGCAGGCGTCTGTCGCAGCCTTTGGTCGGTCTGCTCACGCTGCAGCTGCATCATGCCGTCCTGCCTGTTGCGGTATGCCAGCATAGTCTGCACGCCCTCGCGCAACGCAAGCTCCTTGTCCAGCTTACGTGCCAAGCGCTTTTTATAGGGGAAGAGGGAGAGGAACAGCACCCCACCCAGCACAAATCCCGCACCAAGCGCAATGCCCGTGGCAGGCAGCGGTGCGATTGGCAGGATCATGCGTTTGTACAAAAGCAGCAGCACGGCAAACACCGCCAGCGCAAGCGATACGCCGGGCAGCACGCTGCGCCAGATTGACGCAAGCAGCATGCGCCGCCAGAATTTCAAAAAGCCTTTACCCATATATCAACCATCCTTTGTCAGATCACGATAATTCAAACAAATTCCCATTATAGAATAATATATTATTATATCATTTATTTGTAAGAAAGTCAACTGCCGCACTGCTCAAAACGGCAAATTTTGCCCTGTTTTTTGCCAAAAAATCATTGCATTCTCCGCAAAATATGCTATAATTATGATGATAGTATATTGCATGGGAGGATAGACATGAAAACCGGAATTGTAGATACCGCATACCTGTACCTTGGCAGCCACGCTGCAGCCTTTGAGCGCATGAAGCAGCACGGCTACGATTGCACCGATTATCAGCATCTTGTAGACACGGATAACGCGCTTTTTGCCAAGGATGCGACAGGCTTTGAGCGCACGCTGCTGGGCGTTCGCCGCGACGCGGAAAACGCAGGAATTGAGATCTATCAGGCACACGGTCCTTGGCGTTGGCCGCCGCAGGATTTTACGCCCGAGGATCGCGCAGAGAGATTTGAAAAAATGTCACGCGCCATTCTAGGCTGCGAGATTTTGGGCAGCCCCAATTTTATCATTCACCCCATCATGCCCTTTGGCGATTGGCAGGATCCCGAACCCGAAAAGCTTTGGGAGATGAACCTTGAATTTTTCTCGCGCCTTTGCGAGGTCGCCAAGGCACACGGCAGAGTCATTTGCTTCGAAAACATGCCCATGACCGCGCTCTCGCTCTCCACGCCCGAGCAGATCTTGCGCTTTGTCAAGATGATCGACTCCCCCTATATGCGCGTTTGCCTTGACACGGGACATTGCTCGGTGTTCGGGCTGTCCCCTGCCGACGCGGTGCGCCTTTTGGGCAAGGAATACCTGCGTGCCCTGCACGTACACGATAACGACGGCAAAGCCGACAGACACATGCTGCCCGGTCAGGGTGTGATCGATTGGGAGGATTTTGCACGCGCGCTTGCCGAGGTCGGCTGCGAGTGCCCCGTTTCGATCGAAACCTGCGTCAGCGGCAAGATCCCTGCCGATCAAAGAGATGCTGCAGAAAAAGAGCTTGCCAACAGCGCCCTGCGCATGGCGGGAAGACTCTGATTTTCACATACGCTTTCAGGGGCTGCACCAAACCAAACGCAGCCCCTGAAAAAAGTCAAAAATTCTCCAAAATTTTTCGCAAAAACCTATTGACAAGTACAAAGTGCCGTGATATAATAATGCGGCTGAGAGATACGGCCCGGTAGCTCAGTTGGTTAGAGCGCTAGCCTGTCACGCTAGAGGTCGTGGGTTCGAGCCCCATCCGAGTCGCCATTCTTTAAATATGAAATTCGCGGATTTAGCTCATTTGGTAGAGCGCTACCTTGCCAAGGTGGAGGTGGCGGGTTCGAGCCCCGTAATCCGCTCCAAACAAAATCCGCTTTCGAAAGAAGGCGGATTTTTGTTTGTATTATTCATTTTTCATTATTCATCATTCATTATTCATTGGCTTTCGCGACTTTTCTAATGAAGGATGAATAATGAAGTCGCTTCGCTAATGAATAATGAATAATTAAGGTAGCTTTTCTCCCTTTGGGCGAAAAGCTTTTTATTTATATTGAAAAAACTGAAATTTTATGATATAATTGTTATAGGAAGGGCGGTGCTACTATGAAGGAAAACTTATTGATCGATAAATCTATTG
>JAZOLE010000030.1:0-29038 GCA_045652835.1 Eubacteriales bacterium
AGAAATGGTTTGAGGGGTTAGCCCCAAAAATCCTGCAACACCCTCTTGGGTAAGATTTTTCATAATGCGATATTTCTTTAAGTTTTCTGACAAATAAAACATATTTTCTCCTTTGCTTACTTTGTAATTTGCTTCGAAGCACTATTATTATACCATAGGAAGAATTTTGTTTCAATGGCGCATTAGTTGTTATTGGTTCAACTCCGAGGCGAGGCAAGCATAGCGCGAGGACATCCACATGCTATGCTGGCCCCGGACGCGAGCGTCGGGAAAGCAGAAAAACAACTGATTATAGTTTCTGGCAAGTGACGAACAACTGTGAGTTGATATGCAATCCGAACAAGTTATTTACTTTATGCTGTTTTTATGATATAATTTAAGCACAACCGAAGAGCTCACGGTGAAATTCGGAAAGGAAACTCGATTATGAAAGAAATAAACATTTCAAAAAATATAGCGGATCTCAGAAAGCGTAAGGGCATTACCCAAGAGCAGTTGGCTGGTGCGCTAAATATTTCTCCCCAAGCTATTTCAAAGTGGGAAACCAATACATCTTTTCCCGATGCACAAACGCTTCCTCTTATCGCTGCATACTTTGAGGTAAGTATAGATTATCTTTTCTACGGTGAGGACTATGCCTATAATGATATTTATAACAAGGTTTTTGACAAAGTAGCAGAACACGCACAAATGAGTATGGCATCCTATGAAGATGCTCTGAAAATATTCGCCCCTGCTCATCACGGTATTTCTCGAGGCAATCTCAGAAGAAAGAATACTGAAATGCATGATGAGCCTGCACACATTTCTAATGAAAATGGTTTGTCACTGTTATCGGGCAAGGGATATGGCGCGCTTGTTACAAGAAAGTTTTTTGAAAACGTGAACCAAGAGACGGTAGAATTTGCACAAACAATTCTCCCCACACTTTCAAAGAAAAACAATATTCTCGTTTGCTTGGCTATCATATCCATGAGCGACATCAGCTTAGGAGAAATAAAAGAAAAATTGAGCTTTGAGGAAAACATTTTAAGAGAGTCCCTTGATGAATTGATTGCTACCGGAATTGTCATCGAAAAGAAATCCAAGCATAAATCTTTAGGCTTTACCTACGAGATCAACGAAATGTATCATACTTGTCTGTGTATTCTTTTTGCAACCCTTGAAATGCAACGCTATTCATTAAAAGGGATTTCATGTTGTATGGGATACGGTGACTATCCTATACAGTTTTAATTGAGCTATAATCAACTTACCCGGACGCACTATTGACATCCTGTTGAGAATGTGCTATAATGAATGCATATTGATGACTGATTGGAGGTACATATGAACAAATCATTGCTCAAACGAATTGGAAAAGCCGTTCTTCGGTCGATTCTTTTATTTTTTGTTTTTGCATTTGTGACGATCGTTTCGCGCTTCGTGTTTAACGGCGAGTTGGAGCATATGGATATGCTGGACGGGGTAGCGTTTCCGCTTTGGTTGCTTGGGCTTTGGCACGTTTTCTATATGCTTTTGATCTTTGAATCCACTGTGTTTGCTTTCCACAGGCATGCTGCCGAGGAAAAGGAGGCGTATCTGAAAAAACGCACCGGTGTGGGGGTGCTCGCAGAGCTGAAGGCGGTATTTTGCTTGCCTGAATTGTACGTTGATTGCGCTGCGGTTGCGATTTTGTCCTTGATCATGCCGCTCGGTTTGTATGATTGCATCGGTCAAGCACTCACGGGCGAGGAGTTTGGGAATTTGCCCGTGACCTTGCTTGCACTTGTGCTGCTGTTTGTGTTGCTCTTGGTAGCGCGTCTGTCGCTTGGCAAGATGTGGATCTCCGACAGCATCTCAAGTAGAGAAGGTAAGAAAAAGAAGAAAGAGCGAGGCGCACTGTTTCTGACGATCAAAGGGATTGCCTTTGTGGTGATGGTGTATATCGTCTCGTCTTATGCGATTACGTGGTTTTTACCGTTTATTGTGACGGTTGCAAACATTGGCGGCGGAATGATCGTATTTCTGTATCTGTTCATTGCGCTTTTGATTGTGCTTGCGGTGGCGCTTGCAATATTCTATATCCGCGCCATTCTCAAACGCCGTGAGTTTATAGCAGCCTTGAAAAAGACCTGCAAAGAGCGTGGCGCAAGCATTTCCGACATAAAAAAGCCGTATTGGTCTGTGTTTTCGCAGCAAAAGGGTGCGGATTTTACGTTGGAGCAAAACGGAAAGAAATACGATTGCAAGTTTGTGGCAAGCGTGTTCAAAAGCTCACCCATCGCGTTTGCAGACACGGGTGAGGGCATTCGACAGGACGTGCTGCGCGTGTTCAGGGTGAACGTGCTGCACATGAATACGCTCATAGATTTCCGCATGGAGGGCGAGGGCAAGAAGATTGTGATCGTGCTGCCTGTGCCCGAGAGAATATACGTATCGACAGAAGGCTCAATGCCTCGCCCTGCTGACACGGGAGAGGTATTCGGAGAGTATACCCTCTATACAGCAACGGGATTTTTGGGCGCGTTGGAGCGAAATATTTTGTGAGATGTTATATGAAAAAAGGAGATTACCGCGGTGGTAATCTCCTTTTGTTATTGTGTTGATTTGGTTACGCCGTAGGAGCGATTCACGAATCGCCCGCGATAACCCCGTAGGGGCGACTGAACGAATCGCCCGACGTGGCTGTTGGGGGATTGTGTGAGGAAACCGTTTCCGTTCTTTTTCTTGGCTATGTAGCCGCAAGAAAAAGAACCAAAAAGAACGGCGTTTTTCGGGGCGTTGCCCCGAGCCCCAGTCGCTTTTTGAAAAAAGCGACGCAAAAACTTCCATGAGCTGCAAATTTCGATGCCGTAGGGGCGGATTCCATATCCGCCCACAATAACCCCGTAGGGGCGATTCACGAATCGCCCGACGTGGCTGTTAGGGGATTGTGTGAGGAAACCGTTTCCGTTCTTTTTCTTGGCTATGTAGCCACAAGAAAAAGAACCAAAAAGAACGGCGAGTTGAGAGATTCGCGCCTGCGGGCGCGACCAAGGGCGCTGCCCTTGGAACCTGCCGCCTTTTGAAAAAGGCGGGCGAAAACTTTTCATCGTTTGGGTTGTCCGAACTGATTACTTGATTGCGTTTGCGATCATATCGTTGATCTTTTCGCGCATTGCGAGAATCGTATTTGCGTCGGTCGCGCAGTGGTCAAACTTGATCTCGCCAATGATCTCTTCCAAAGCTGCCACAACTGCGTCCTTGCCGTAATATGTTTCTGCAAGCTTCATTGCGCGCACGTCCTGCATCGCTTCGTGGAACACCACAATACGCAAGGATTCCCATGCGCTGCCGTCATAGCCGGGATATACCGAGTAGGTGTCGCCGCCGGGTACCCAATATTCGCCGCAAGCGTCCAGGAACGGATCAAGCTGATTCAGCGATCCGCAGGTATTATAGAAGTTAAAGCCCCACTGCAAAAATCCTGCAATGTCATATTTGTACATCTGGTAGCCGATCGAGCGGTTTCTCCAGGAGGGCATTGCCATCAGTCTGTTGGAAACGCCAACGCACTGGCCGCAGCAATAGTACGTCCAAAGTCCTTCCACCTTAGCTTCAATAAAAGGCTCAACGTGGTTATTGGAGGGGATGGGCAGCGGCACGATGCCTTGCTTGAAGAACTCAAAATTAGAGAGTGCGTCCATGATGGGGTAATCCTTGATCAGATCGTACACCACCGCCTTGGCTGCCTTATAGGACTCCAGCTGCATTTCGTTTGGCTCGTCCGAGATATGGAAATAGCAACGCTGATCGTCGCCGCGCGCCTTCATGTGAGAGATGAATTCGCCAAGGAACGTGCGCAGGAAGGTGCTGTATTCCTCGCCTGTAGCGGCGGTTTCCCAGCCAAAGATCTTCTTATATTCGCCATCCACAGTCGCCATAACCTTGGGCGCGTGCTCCGCACCCCATTGGGTGAACAGGTGGGCGATTTCAAAATACTTGATACCAACGCGATCGCACATGTCGATCCAGCGGTCAAGCTTATCAAAGCCAAAGGTGTAGGCATCACCGTTCTTGCAAACGTCAATGAGCTGCACCGTGGTGCGCTCGTGACCGATGGCGGTGTCCAGCGGAGGCGTGAAAATGGGGGTCAGCAGCAAATTGATGCCGTTTTTGCATGCCACGCTTGCAAAATTCTCCACAATTCTCCAGTGCTCTTCGCTCCAAGCCTCAACGCGGTAGTAGTTTGCAAGGCAATCGCAATGGAACCATTGCGTCAAGCGCATTTCCTGCTCGGGCAGGCACGCGTCAATGACCTTGATCTCAATGCTGTGCTGCACAACCACGTTGCCCTCGCCGTCTGTCAGCGTCACGGTGGTGGGGTGTGCGCCTGCATCAATCTTGCCGTCAAGGTCAAATTCGATCCAAACGCTGTTTAGCTCCTGGCTCATGACCGAAATCGCGCCGCCGTAGTGCAAGGGGTGCAGCACGTCGGGGTACAGACCGGGGGTCAGGCGCAGATAGTTGCCGTCATCACAGTCTTGGAATGTGGGGATATCCACAGGCACGTTGCGCACGTTGCGCAGGGTGGCAAAGGGCGCAAGATCACCGTCCACGCGGATCAGAAATCTCTGGCAGATGGGATCGGTTGCCTCTCCTTGATGGATCAGCTGCACAGAAAAACGTTCGTTTTTGAGTACGGAGAGCTTGGTAATGGGTGCAAAATCCTCTACCTTTTGATCGAGGAAGCATTTTTCCAAGCTGGAGATAAGAGCTGTTTTGATCATATTGACCTCCATATTATGATTTTCCGAAGTGTTATTTTCCGAGTTGCTTGTTTCGCTCATACGATGCCTTGACCGCGTCGCGTACCGTGCCCTCAAGGCCCTGCTCCCACATGACCTTGACGCCCTCAATGGTCGAGCCACCGGGGCTGCAGACCGCCTCGCGCAGCTCTGCGGGGGTACGGCTGTCGTTTTGCAGCATGAGAGCTGCACCCAGCAGCATTTGTGCGGCGTAAGCAGATGCCTGCTCGTAGGAAAGACCGCAATCCGCGCCGCCCTTGGCAAGTGCGTCGGCAAACAGGTAAGCAAATGCGGGACCGCAGCCCGAAACCGCGGTTGCCGCGTCAAATAAGTCCTCGTCCAAGAGATCGATCTTGCCCGCGTGCGCCATGGCGTACAGGAAAGCGTCGATCTGTTCCTTGGTTGTGTTATCGTTGTAGCAATACTGGATCATGCCTTGCCCTACGGCTACGGGGGTGTTGGGCATGATGCGAATGATGGCTGCGCCCGTGAACAGCTCACCAAGGCGAGAGCGCGTCACGCCTGCCGCCATGCTGACAAGGCAGTAAGGCGTGCTGCGTGCCTGCAGCGCGGGAGCAAGCTCTGCTGCCACTGTGGCAAGCATTTGCGGCTTAACGCCCAAGAAAATGAGGTCGCAGGTCGCGCAAAGCGCGTCGCGTTCGGTCAACGCTGCTCCCGTGCGCTCGCAAAGGGATGCAGCCTTGGCGGAATCGGGGTCAAAAATGCAAAGCGTGCAATCGGTCTTTGAGGCGGCAAGTGCAAGTGCACCGCCCATGTTGCCCGCGCCGATAAATCCTATTTTTTTCATACAGGTCTCCTTATCTGGTTTGACCGTTGCCCGTGATCACGTACTTGTAGGTGGTCAGCTCGCAAAGCCCCATCGGACCGCGTGCATGCAGCTTTTGCGTGGAAATGCCCATCTCGCAGCCAAAGCCAAACTCACCGCCGTCTGTAAAACGGGTAGAAACGTTGACGTACACCGAGGAGGAATCCACACCGCGCACAAAGGCGTCAATGGCTGCGTCATTGGTGGCAATGATCGCCTCGCTGTGTCCTGTGGAGTGCGTGCTGATGTGAGAGATCGCCTCGTCTGCGCTGTCCACAATGCCAACTGCTAAAATATAATCCAAAAATTCGGTATCAAAGTCATGCTCGCCCGCGGGTGTTGCGTCAATGATCGCAAGGGCGCGTGTATCCCCGCGCAGCTCAACCGGGATCTTGCCCGCATCGCGGCGGTCATCCACCAATCTCTGCTTGAGCAGCGGCAGGAACTTTTCCGCCACGTCCTTATGCACAAGGCATACCTCGCATGCGTTGCAAACCGAGGGGCGGCTGGTCTTGGCGTTGTCCAAAATATTCAGCGCCATGTCAATGTCGGCACTCCGGTCAACGTAAATATGGCAAATGCCCGTACCCGTCTGAATGCAGGGCACGGTGGCGTTTTCAATGCAGGAGCGGATGAGTCCCGCGCCGCCTCTGGGAATCAGCATATCCACGTAGCCGTTTGCCTTCATCAGATCGGTCGCGCTCTGGCGAGAGGTGTCCTCAACCAAGTTGACCAGATCTTTGCAAAGTCCTGCATCTGCAAGACCCTTGCGCAGAGCTGCTACAATGGCTGCCGCGGATTTTGCCGCGTCGCGACCGGGGCGCAGCACGCAAACGCTGCCCGATTTGATGGCAAGCGCAGCAGCGTCCGAGGTCACGTTGGGGCGGCTTTCGTAAATGATGGCGATCACGCCCATGGCAGAGGAGATCTTGCGTACCGTCATGCCGTTGGGGCGTTCGAATTCTGCGAGCACGTGCCCCAAAGGAGAGGGCAGGGAAACCACGTCCAAAATGCCGTTTGCCATGCCGCGCACGCGTCCCTCGTCAAGGCGCAATCTGTCCAGCATGACGTCCGAGATGCGACCGCGTGCAGCCTCAAGGTCTTGTGCGTTTGCTTCAAGGATGGTATCGGTGCTCTCTTCCAAAGCCTTTGCCATGGCAGAAAGCGCAGCGTCCAGCTGCTCGGTAGTATAATTTTTGATCACGCTGCTCGCCTGCTTGGCGGCAACTAAAATTTCCTGTGTGCTTCTCATGCGCTCTCTCCCTTGCGTGCATGGAATTTGGTGCCCACGGCTTCACCGTCCGCGATGCGGTAAAGGGCTTCAGGGTCTGCGCCGTTGGCAATGACCATATCGCAGCCTGCGCCCGTGGCAATTTGCGCGGCGCGCAGTTTGGTCGCCATACCGCCCGTGCCAAGAGAGGAGCCGGCGCTGCCGCCAAGCGCGAGAATGCGCTCGTCAAGCTCGTAAACGTCGGCAATCAGCTGTGCCTCGGCGTGCTTGTGCGGATCTGCGGTATAAAGTCCGTCAATGTCGGAAAGCAGGATCAAAAGGTCAGCGCGCACGCTCTGCGCAACGATGGCAGCCAGCGTATCGTTGTCACCAATCTCAATTTCCTCGGTGGCAACCGTATCGTTTTCGTTGATGATAGGCAGTACCGAAAGCTCCAGCAGCCTACTCATGGTATTTTCAAAGTTTTGGTGACGGTCCTCATGGCGCAGATCGTCCGCGGTCAGCAGAATTTGCGCAACCGTGTGATTGTATTCGGAGAAAAGCTTGTCATATGTATACATCAGCTCGCACTGCCCAACCGCAGCTGCCGCCTGCTTGCCTGCCACGTCACGCGGACGAGAGGGAAGCCCCAGCTTGCCCACGCCCATGCCGATAGCACCCGAGGAAACGAGAATGATCTCGTCCCCCGCGCTTTTGAGGTCGGAAAGGATCTTGCAAAGCAGCTCAATGCGTTTGATATTCAGCCTGCCCGTGGCGTGCGCCAGCGTGGAAGTGCCGATTTTGACTACGATTTTCATACGTAAGCCCTCCTTATAAACAAAGGATTTTAATTGGTTAAAATCATTATATCACACTTGCGCGGTGTGTGCAAGAGATAGATGCAAAAAAGAACAAAATCCTACGATAAGATATACCGCCCCAGACATTTGCAAAACCGTAGGGCGAGGGCTTGCTCCAATGTTAAGAAAGTGCCACCGCAATGGGCAAGCAAATGACGCGGATACGCGTTATAAAGGCGTCCCCCGGGGGGAAGCTGCCGCGCAGCGGCTGAAGGGGAATGCGAAAGTTTAGGCTTGAACTATTATACCCGAATGGATAACCGTGCCGTTTTGCCCGCAACTCCCCTTCAGTCGCCTACGGCGCCAGCTTCCCCTCGGGGGACGCCTTCTTAGCGCGCACCCGTTCCTTTCTCTTACCTGCTGTGGGCTTTTCTTAACTTAATGACATTGGGGCTTGCGCCCGCTGCGAAACAAATTTGAGCAGAGGGATTGTTTTCTCTGCCGATTTGTGATATAATGAATGGGGGTATGGGTTTGCCCTGTGCCTTTGTAATACAAAGGCGAAACTGGCGATAAAATGTAACAAGGATTGGAACATATAAGATTTAATAACAGAAAGGAGAAATACAAGTGGTAATAATTCAATTTCATTATAACGAAAGAATTATCAGCGGCATTTTGTTAGGTAAATACCAACGTCCGCACGACGAAGTATATTCTGTAAATAAAAGGTTTTTATGGAAAACTAAAACCGTCTATAAACATAAAACATTGAATACTCCTTTATATCTGATCTTTATTCCTTGGAGACATCAAGAAAAAGAACTTATAGAAGTAGATGAAAAATATATCATTAATCCCGAAACCATTCAAATGGACGAAACATGGATTAATGTTGATAAATTTACAAGTGAAAGATCCGAGTCGGTTGAGAACCATACCTGGAATGAAAGTCTTGAAGTTAATAAATTTATTGGTTACAAGTTTATTTATGAGAATAATGATTTTTTGATAAATGTGTGCTTGCATGATTGGTGGGAACCTCTCACAATTATTTATCAGAATATACCTCAACTATTGAATATGGATCTGGATAATAAAGAAGAATGATATTCAAATGATTAACCCCGACAGACCTTGAGAATCTGTCGGGGTTATCTCTTTGCTTTCTGCGGTTAAATTTTTGTTATCCGTAGGGGCGTTCTTTGAACGCCCGCGGGCGAACACAGTTCGCCCCTACCGTGCATCAGGTTAACTTCCTTATGAGAAGTAGCCTTTCGCAAGTGCTTTTTTCTGTTTATTCCGCTTCCTTCCAAGAGGGGATCTGATCCTTGTAGAGGTTGTAGAACTGGGTGTTGGTGACAAGGTAGACGTCCTCAGCTTCGCTCATCATCTTGACCAGCTGTTCAAAGGTCTCGTAGCCCTTGCCGTCATTAAGGTCGAACTCATAGCCGTGACCCCAAACGTAGAACAGCATATCCTCGGTGCATTCTGCATCGATAAATTCCTGTGCCAGCGTCAGGCACTGGGGATCGATTGCCGAGCAGGTGGGCATCCACTTCATGAAATACTCGGGCAGCTCGAAGTTGTAGGTCGAGGTAGTGCCGCGTGCAAAGCGAATGTCGGTGTTTTCCAGCACCAACTCAATGGTGGTGTCGGTGTATTCGGTGTCGCCGCCCGGCCAAGCCATGCCCACGGGGCGAACGCCCGTCAGCTTTTCAATATTGTCAGCGTCCTTGCCAACCTCTTTCTTGATCTGGCTTGCACGCTTATCGTAATTCTTAAGAGAGGGGTGGTTGAGCGTATGTACAAGCACCTCGTAGCCATCGTAAATGCCGGATTTCAGCTCTTCCTCGGTGAAGCGCTGGTGGGAAATTTCGGGATCTCCGATTGCCGGACCTACCCAGGTCCAGTTTGCACCGTAAAGACCGGTGTTGATGTTGAAGGAGATGCACTTCACGTCATATTTTTGCAGGATCTCAATGATCTTGAGGTCCTGGGTAATGCCATCGTCAAAACTGAGTGTAAAGAACTTCTTGGGCTTTCCGTCGTTGGGCACGATAGTTTCCTCCTCGGTCACGATTTCGGTAATTTCCTCTGTGGATTGTTCGGTCTCTTGTTCGGTAGATTGCTCGGTGCTTTGTTCGGTTGCGGGATCTGTATCTGTGGGAGTGGTTTCGGTCGGGTTGTTGCCGCCGTTACAGGCAGAGAGCAGCGCGGTGGAGCAAAGCAATAAAGCGAGCGCGATCTTTGCAATATGTTTCACGGTGATATCCTCCATATATTCATGCTTTTATTATAGCAGACTTGGGAGCGTTTGTCAAGATTTAGCGCGAATATATCGAATATATGCCGCAAGCTGCGTAATCGCCTCGGAATAACTGTCAAATCCAAGCCCCGTGACGCGAATGACGCAAACGGGCGTGACAAAGGAGATACGGCGGAAGGGCTCGCGGTTGTCTACGTCAGAGAGATGCACCTCGGCGGCAGGAATACCCACGGCTGCAATCGCGTCTGCAATGGCAACGCTTGTGTGGGTATAGGCGGCAGGGTTGATGACAATGCCGTCATACTTGCCAAGCGCGTCCTGAATGGCGTCGATCATCACGCCCTCGTGATTAGACTGCATGATATCGATCTCAACGTTTTCGGCAGCGGCAGCAGCCTTTATATGCGCACAAAGCGCAGCGTAGTCGCGATTGCCGTAAATCTCGGGCTCGCGGCGGCCAAGCAGATTGAGACTTGGGCCGTTAATGACTAAAAATTTCATAGTAACTCCTTGAGAATGTGGGCAGCGACCTCGTCGGGTGTGCCGTCATTGGGGATTTGGATATCGCAAAATGTGCGGTAGAGCGGCTCGCGCACGCGGTACATGTCTGCAAGCGTGCCTGATTGCGAGAGCGGTCTGCCATCGGTGGGCAGCTCGGTCAAGGGACGCGTCAGCCAAACGATCATACCGTTTTGACGCAGGGGATAGCGGTTTTCTTGGCGCACAACTGCGCCGCCGCCCGTGGCAATGATCTGTCCGTGCTCTTTACCCACCTCGCAAATGGCCTCGTGCTCGATGGTGCGGAAGGCATCCTCGCCCTTTGTGGCAAGGATCTGCGAAGTGGTCATGCCCGTCTTTTGCTCGATCAGGCCATCGGTATCTATAAAGGGCTTGCCACTCAGGCGTGCAAGCGCTGCACCCACGGTGCTTTTGCCGCAGCCCGGCATGCCGATCAGCACGATATTGGCACTTTTTTGCCCAAATGCGCGGATGGTTTGGTCGATCTTTTGTTCGCTGACCGTCTTACCCGTAAAGCTACGGTGCCCGGCAGCTGCCTGCGCAATCAGCATGGCAAGTCCGTTGGTATAAGGCAAGCCAAGTGCTTTTGCTTGCTCCAGCAGCGCGGTGCACGCGGGGTTGTAGATCATATCCACAACGCCGCAAAGCTTTGGGAATTTGGCAAGGTCAACAGGGGCGTTGCCCGCGTGCGGATACATGCCCACAGGGGTGCAGTTGATAAAAACTTCGGTATCGGTGCATGTGTCGTATACGTTGCCGTAGTTGACAGCGCCCGTGCGGGAAAGCACGGTGATCTTGGCATGCGCATCACGTGCGGCTGCCTGTGCGGTCAGGGAAGCTCCGCCTGAGCCTGCGATCAGCACATTTTTGCCGCAAAGGTCAATGCCCGAGGACTTCAGCGCATACCAAAGCCCGAAATAGTCGGTGTTATCGCCAAGCAATCTGCCGTCGGGTGTGCGCACGATAGTATTGACCGCACCAAGTCTTTGCGCGGTATCGGTCAGCTCGTCAAGGTAAGGAATGACGTCTTTTTTATAGGGAATGGTGACGTTCAAGCCGTCATAGTCGCCGTTTTTGATAAAGTCCGCCAGTTTGTCGGGCGCAAGCTCCTTGAGTGCGTAGTCGGGGTTTCCCAGCATGGCGTGCACGGCAGGTGAGTGGGAATGCGAGAGGTGCTCGCCGATCAGATAGTATTTTCCCATAACGTCAAAGAGCCATCAACGCATTGATCTGCGCATAGGGAAATTGCTCGCTAAGCAAATGCTCGATCTGCTTGACGGCACAGGCGAATTTCATGTCGGTATCGTTTGCGGTGCGGTCAAAGATGCAATCACCGCATTGCGCGTAGTCAAGGTCACCGTTTTTCTTGCCGATAAAGCGCTGACGGTTGTAAAGGATCTTACAGATGGACGTGCGCATGCTGCCCTCGTTGGTCGAAACGGTGGCAACGTAGGCAGGCGCACCGTTGGCATACAGGCAGCACTTTCGCAGCTTGCCGTCCGAGCAGTAGCCCACAAACGCGTCACAAAGGGCTGCAAGCGAGGCAGCGTTCAGTTTGATGGCGTCTTCACCTACGCGCTCGTCTGCGTCCTCTTGCTCTGCATGGGTGTTGCCAAAGCGCAAGATAAAGTCGTCGCCATCCGCCTCCAAAAGAAGATCGGGCGAGGGAATGGCGTATTTGCGGCGCAGGGCGTTGCACGCATCGGTGTAAGCTTCGTCCGAAAGCTCATAGGGCGTGATCGCTCCCTCTGCCTGCTCGGCGCAGAGCAATGCGCACATGCGTGCGTTTGCGCGCGATTTGCTTTCCAAGAATTTTTTGTTGTTTTTGAAGAACGCAGCTCCCTTTTCGGTCAGCGCGTAGCCTTGGGTATAGCCGCCTGCGGCAAGCTTGCCAAGAGAAAACGCCAGCGCGTCCTTGGAAAGCGGATAGGGCAGGGCGGCAGAGGCCACCTCCAGCAGCGCGTCAAGTGCGGTTTTCTTGTCGCGAATGGCGGTTAAAATCAAATAATCGGTGGGTAAATAATACATAAATACTCCTTTACTGGTCAAGCAGCAGATCGACTATGGCAAGCGCGGCTGCCGCCTCTACCACGGGCACGGCACGGGGCACGATACAGGGGTCGTGTCTGCCGCTGACGCGCAGCGTGGTGTTTTCCATACGCGAGAAGCTGATGCTTTCCTGCTCCTTAGCAATTGATGGCGTGGGCTTGATGGCAACCGTGAAAAGAACGGGCATGCCGTAAGTCATGCCGCCCAAGACGCCGCCTGCGTTGTTGGAGCCTGTATAGATGCTTGTACCGTCCGTCAAAATGGGATCGTTATTTTGCGAGCCGCGCATATTGACAACGTCAAATCCTGCGCCAAAGGAAATGCCTTTGACAGCGGGAATGCTCCAGATTGCCTGTGAGATTACGCTCTCCACCGAGCGGAACATATGCTCGCCAAGTCCTGCGGGCGCACCGCTGATTCTGCATTCGATCAAGCCGCCAAGCGAGTCGCCCTGGGCGTGTGCCTTGGCAATCTCTGCTTGCATCCGTTCGCCCGAGTCGCGGCTGAGCGTGGGAAAATCGCGACCTTGGAGGTGGTCAAAATCATGAAAGCCGTTGTCCAAGGGGTGAAGAACCGCGTCATATACGCCGCCGATGAAAAGCGCGTGCGCACCGATACGAATGCCGCGCGTTTGCAAATACTGCAAGCAAATGCCGCCTGCAAGGCAGGTAAGGGCTGTCAAACGCCCCGAAAAGTGACCGCCGCCGCGCAAATCAACGCCTTCGCCGTATTTCAGACGTGCGGCAAGATCGGCGTGTCCGGGGCGCGGAACGTCGCTGTTATAGTCGGACGGGCGAATGTTGGTATTGAGAATGCGCGCGCGAATGGGCGTGCCGTCCGTGTACAAAAGACCGTCACGCTCGCTCACGCCACTCTGAAACTCGGGGATATCAGCCTCGCGGCGCGTGGTCGACCAGGCATTCTGTCCAGGAGCGCGACGTGCCATAAAGGCTTGCAGCGCAGCCGTGTCGATTTGGATGCCTGCAGGCAAGCCCGAGAGGGTCATGGAGATCTCGGGATCGTGCGAGCCACCGCAAATATCCAATTTGATGTTGTGTCCAAAGGGGAAGGGCATTGGAGAAATCTCCTTTCAAAAAATCACGGGATCGGGAGCGCACAGCATGGATAAGTGCTCCCAGAAGGTAGGATAGGATTTGTCAACTGCCCCTGCGCCGTCAATTGTAACGGGAGAGGTGCAGCCAAGCGAGGCAACTGCGGCAGCCATGGCAATGCGGTGGTCGCCAAATGCGTCAGCCGCACCGCCCGAAAGCGTGGGCTTGCCGACAATAATCAAGCCGTCATCCGTTTCGGTCACGTCTGCGCCAAGTGCGCGCAGCAGCGCGGTGGTGGCGGCAAGGCGATCGGATTCCTTCAATCGCAGCCGTGCCGCGCCAAAAATATGCGTTGTGCCCTTGGCAAGCGCAGCGGTTGCTGCAAGCACGGGCACAAGGTCGGGAATATCGGATGCGTCAATATCCACACCGTGCAGGGGCGCGGGGGTGACGGTGATTTGACTTTGCCCGATCTCTACTTGCGCACCCATTTGCGCAAGAATGGACACAATGGCGCGGTCTCCCTGTACGGAATGTGCGTCAAGTCCGGTCAGCGTAATGGGGTATTTGCCCACAGCACCCATGCAAGCAAAGGCTGCAGCACCCGACCAGTCGCCACCAACGGTCAGGTTGCCCGGGGAGCGGTAACGGCTGTGCGCGGGTAGGGTCAGCGTGCCGTCGCGCTCTTCAACTCTGATGCCAAAGGCGGCAAGAGAGGCAACGGTCATATCGATATACGGACGGGATGCGATCTGTCCGATCAAAGTCACGGTACAATCGGTGGGAAGATCAAGCAGGGGAAGCGCGAACAAAAGTCCGCTTACAAATTGCGAGGAAATATTGGCGTCAATGGCGTATTTTTCGCCCGAGAGCTGTCCCGAAATCTCCAAAATGCCGTCCTCGCACGTGCAAATGCAAGCGCCGTGCGCACAGAGCAGCGCATCAAGCGGCGCGAGCGGACGCTCGGGGAGTCTGCCTTGGCGCACAATGCGTGCACTTGTGCCCAGCGCAGCAATCACGGGCAGCAAAAAGCGCAAGGTCGAGCCGGACTGGCGCACGTCAATCTCCGCGCTTGCGGGGGCGCGATTTATGGGAGTGACCGTAAAGCCCTGCTCGGTGTGCGCAATGCTTGCGCCAAGCGCGCAAAGGCAATCAATGGTCGCGTCAATATCATCGTTGGTGGCGTCGCACGCAATATGCGTGGGCGCATCTGCCAAAGCGGCACAAATCAAGGCGCGGTGCGCCTCGGATTTGGAGGGAAAGGCGCGTAGCGTGCCGCGTGGTGCGGGGGTGTGAAGCGTAAGCTGCATCGCCTTACCTCGCTTCCAGCCATGCCTGCAGCTCATGTGCGGGCAGGGGATAGGGGCGGCAATCGCCAATTGCGTAGGGGACTATGAGTGTCAAGGTGTCGCCGCTGCGCTTTTTGTCCGAGCAAGCCGCCTGCGCGATCTCCTTGGTGCTGTAAGGGCACTCGGAGGGCAAGCCCATCGCATGCGTCAGATCCAGAAGCGCCTCAAGGTCGCCCGTGGGGCAAAGCCCGTGCGCGGTAGCGGCGCGCATTACGCTCACCATGCCCATGGCAACTGCAGAGCCGTGCGAAATTTCAAAATCCGAAAGCTTTTCAATGGCGTGCGCGATCGTGTGCCCAAAGTTGAGCAGCATGCGCGCGCCCGTGTCAAATTCGTCTTTTTCTACCACGTCGCGCTTGTTTTGCACGCAACGCGAGATCACAAGCTCGCTTGCGGGTGAGATGCCGTCCTGCAAAAAGCCAAACAGCTCAGCATCGTTGATCACGCCGTATTTGATCACCTCTGCGCAGCCGTCCGCAAAGATATCGGGGGGCAGCGTGGCAAACAGGATAGGGTCGCAGATTACAAGGCGGGGCTGATAGAATGCACCTGCCAGATTTTTGCCTGCATCAAGATTGATGGCGGTTTTGCCTCCCACAGAGGAATCCACACAGGCAAGCAGCGTGGTGGGCACTTGCACAAAGGGAATACCACGCAGATAGATCGAAGCGCAAAAGCCGCAAAGGTCACCGATCACGCCACCGCCAAGCGCGAACATGGCGTCGGTACGGGTATATCGGTTGGCAGCCAGATGCTCAAGCAGCTTGCCAAGCGTATCAAGCGATTTGGCGCCCTCACCGTGCGGTACCGTATAAATTTCGGGCGCAAAGCCTGCGGATTGCAGCGAGCTTGCAAGCGTATTGGCGTACAGGGGGGCGACGTGATCGTCGGTCAAAATCAGCGCACGGCAGGGGGAGAGCACCTTGGCGGCAAGTGCACCCGCTTCGGTAAGCAGACCGTTGCCAATACAAACCTCGTAGGTCTTTGAAGCTTGAACTTTGAGTGTGATCATGACCGTGTCCTCCATAAAACAAAAATACCGCAGATCAGACTGCGGCTGCCAAGTTGCGTGACTGTCTGCGTTCGGCGTGCGGCGCATACAGAATATCTATAATATCTATATATTTATTACGTTAAGTGTAGCACGCAGGGCTTCTTTTGTCAAGAGCTTGCGAGAAATTTCTTGCATTTTTGTAGACAAATCGCTGCGTTTCTGTTATAATAAAAGCAGAATCATGGAAATGCCGAGACGGAAAGGGGGATTTTTAATGTTTTATACCGCAATTTGCGATGATGAATCGATGTATAGCGCCAAGGCAAAAGAGCTTTTGGATAAGGTGCTGGACGAAAAGGGGATTACCCACCGCACCGATTGCTTCAGCTCCACTGAGGAGCTGCAGGCAGCAATGCGCAAGTGCGAATATTCGCTGTTGCTTTTGGATATCGTGATGGATAAGCAAACAGGGCTTGAATTTGCAAGCGAGCTGCGTCGCGCGGGCAGCCGCGTCAATATCGTGTTTATGACCTCAAGCGCCGAGTATGCGCTGGATGCCTACGAGGTGTATCCGCTGACCTATCTGACAAAGCCGGTAGATCCCATCAAGCTGCGCCGTGCGGTGCAGCTGTGCCTTGAAAAAATGGAAAAGCAGCCCGGACTTGTTATCAACGATAAGAAAAAGGGACAGGTCATGATGGAGTATGACGATATTTTGTATCTGGAGAGCCAAAAGCACGATATTGTGGTATACGCACGCGACGGTCAGCAATACGTGTTTATGGGCAGCTTTGAAGCCTTTTGCGAAAAGCTTCCTGCCGATACCTTTTTCCGCTGCCATCGCTCCTATTCGGTCAATTTGCGCCATACCACGCGTATCAATAACCGCGAATATACCATGCGAAACGGTGATCTGATCCCCATTTCGCGCACGCAATATAAGCAGGCGTGCGAGAAATTTGCAGGGCTTTGATCATGCAGCTGCCAAAAGAGATCGCACAGCCGCTGCTGATCTGGTATCGCGAGAATGCGCGCGATTTGCCGTGGCGTAAGGAGATCAGTCCTTATCGCGTGTGGGTATCCGAGATCATGCTGCAGCAAACGCGCGTGGAGGCGGTCAAGCCGTATTTTGCGCGTTTTATGCAGGAGCTGCCCGACGTACGCGCCTTAGCCGAGGTGGACGAGGAGCGGTTGCTCAAGCTCTGGGAGGGGCTTGGGTATTACAGCCGTGCCCGTAATCTGCAAAAGGCGGCAAGACAGGTGTGCGAGCAGTATGCGGGCGAGCTGCCTGCCGATTATGAGAAATTACAAAAGCTTTGCGGCATCGGGGCTTATACCGCGGGTGCCATTGCGTCGATTGCGTACGGGATCCCCGTGCCTGCCGTGGACGGCAACGTCATGCGCGTGTGGGCAAGGCTTGTGGGCTGCGAGCAGGATATTTTGCAGCCTGCCGTGCAAAAGCGCGCAAGAGAGGATGTCGGTACGGTCATTCCGCCCGAGAGTGCCGCCGAGTTTACCCAAGCCATGATCGAGCTTGGTGCAACCGTTTGCGTGCCTGCGGGCGAGGCAAGATGCGCGCAGTGCCCCTTACAGGCATTTTGTGCCGCGCTTGCACAGGGTAAAACAGACACTTTACCCGTGCGCTCCAAGGCAAAGCCGCGCAAAATCGTGCCCTTGACCGTTCTGCTGCTCTTTGACGGTGAGCGCGTGGTGCTGCACAAAAGGCCCGACACGGGGCTGCTTGCAGGCATGTACGAGTTTTATCAGACCGAGGGTGCTTTGAGTGCCGCGCAAGCCGCAAGTCACGCCGAGTCGCTGGGTTTTGAGGTGTTGGAGGTCGGTGAGCCGATTGCGGCAAAGCATATCTTTACCCACCTTGAATGGCACATGACAGGGTATCCCGTGCGCGTGAGGAGCACCGCACCAGTGCCAAATCAGCTGAGCCGCGCCACGCTTGCCGAGCTTGGCAGCACCTACCCTATCCCGAGCGCACACAGAGCGTTCAGGGAGATAATGGAGAATGAATAATGAACAATTATACCGGAAAACCCTTGCGCAGCAAGGGTTTTCTGCGTTTTGTTGCATTCGGGCGACCACAGGTCGCCCCTACGATTATCCATACGAAATGACGATGAATATACATGAATGCTCGTAGGGGCGAACTGTGTTCGCCCGCTTTGTATATTGGTTGTGGGTATTCCGCACTCCGCGCTTTACATTCTTCTTGATTTCCGATCAAAAATGTGCTAAAATAAAATCAAGAAAAAATTTTGATCTACCCAACCTTTTTGAAATTCCGTGCGTCTTATAAGTGAACCCCCAAAAAACAGACGGCGAGAAAGGAAGCGCACATGAACAAGTACAACGAGAAAAACGACGAAACCTTGGTACAAATGACCCTGCTTGGCGACTCCGAGGCCTTTGACGCGCTGGTGCTGCGGCATCAGAATGCTGTCAAGGGCACGGCGTATAAGGTAACGGGCAACACGTTCTCCGCAGAGGATGCGTCGCAGGATGCCTTTGTTTCGGCATGGATGAATTTGTCCTCTCTCAAGGATCCCGGAAAGTTTGGCTCGTGGGTATGCACTATCGCCAAGAACCGCGCCCGCAGCTTGGTCACCCATTACAGAAGCGTGACGGCGGATATCAGCCTGCACCTTTTGGAGACCATGGACTTGGGTGCCGAGGATGCAAGCGGTCTTGACGAGCTGACAGGCGTTGTAGGCGTTGCAGAGGCATTGCGCGACGAGCAGCTGCACCTGTACGTGGAGTCCTTGAGCAACAAGATCCGCGAAGCCATCGAGCTGCATTACTTCGGTGGGCTGTCTGTTGCCGAGATCGCCGCAAAGCTTTCCGTACCGGTCGGAACTGTCAAGTGGCGTCTTAGTGAGGGGAGACGACAACTCAGAAAGGAATACGGTATGATCGAAAAGGAATACGACGAAAACAAGACTTTGGTACAGCGCGTGCGCGAGCAGGTTGAGCACCTCAAGCTCTGGCGAACCAAAAGCGACAAGACCGGCTTTGAGACCGAATACCGCGCGGTGCTCTCGGCAGTCGAGGGCCTTAACGAATCGGGTGAAAAGCAGCATATGCTTGCCGACGTGCTCATCTTTGGCTATTGGTGGCTGCCCGGACAGGCAAACGACGAGATGCTGGCAAGGATCAAGGCGTCTGCTATTGCCGGACATAACGAGTCGGTTATGCAGAGCGTTGTGGCATACGAATACAAAAAATTCAAATACAAGAGTGAAGAGCGTGTGGACTTCATGCGCAACGTACAGATTCCGGAATTGGAGCAGCACGGCTTTGTCAAGGCACTTGGCTATGCGTGGTTCTGGTACGGCTGCAACTGCCTGGATTTGGACAAGACCGATCAGGGCATAGCAGCATATTACAAGGTGTTGGAGATTTTACAGCCCTCTGACGTATACTACGCCAATGCGCTGTCCGCGCTTTGGGTTGAGCAGAAAAAGGCATCCGCCCCCAAGAATGAAGCGTTTGACCGCGATGGCATGGCGTTCGGTGCGCGCGGAGAGGTCTATCAATATGTGGACGGAAAGTTGATGTTCTGGGAGCAGCCCGGCTACAGCCGTGGCGGTACGTTGGAACTCAACGAATCGCTTTTTTGGAACACCTCTCTTTGTGACGGTCTGCTCTACGATCCCGATCTGCTCCCCGGGAAAAGTGTCAAAGCATCCGATGGCAGCATGACGCTGACATGCCTTGAAAATGATGCAACCGTCACGGTAGCAGCAGGTACGTTCGTGCATTGTATTGTTTACGAGATGGTTGGCAGTCGGTATCAAGTAACGCACGCCAAAACAGTATTCTGTCCCGGCGTTGGTTTGATCGCACAGACCGCAACGCGCTATGGCAGTACGCATACTTGGGAGCTGGGCTCATACAAGATTTGCGGCGGTGACGGTATCACCCCCTTTGCCTCGGGCAACCGATGGGAATACGTATGCACCGACAAGGATTCCCCCTATATGTACACCGCAGAAAACTATTTTGAGGTCACCGGCTTTGCAAACGGCAGAGCAGTCATCAGCAACGGGTCGTTTACGCAGGTGCACGGCTATACCGACACCTGGAATGGCAACATTCTCAATGCGCGTCATAATTATATCTATCCCAAGGACGGCAAATGGCTGCTGCGTGACGTCAGCGGTATTATGAAGCGCGCAGCAGAGCTGGCAGAGACCAAGCGTCAAAAGGTGCATACCGCCATTGCAGCCGATGTGATGCAGCGCATCTGGGATACCGAGCCCGAAGCAAATCCCAACTACACCGAGTTTGGCAGATGGAATTTCTTCAGGTGCTATAAGTTGGCTGATCACGGCAAGGGCTATATTTGGAACCAGTTTTACGACTACGCTTTCGAGGGAAAGGATATGGCTCGTTGCGCGGATTATGAATTCTGCGTGCTGCACAATGACGTGTACGATCTTCTTTTTGATGCCGCAGGGTATCTCTGGAGCGACGCGTGGGTTCCCGGTTATCATTTGGAGAAGAAGCAATTCACCTACGACGGTCCGAGCCGCAAGGTCGACCTGACATTTGACGTGCTTGACGACTGCACTGTGACGGTTGAGGCAGGCACGTTTGAGGGCTGCCGACATATCAGCTTTGATCTGCGTGGTCTGGAGGCAACGGGCTGGGGCTATCGCGGCGGCAAGAAGGAATATTGGTTTGCGCCAGGTGTGGGCATTGTCAAGATGACCGCGCTGTATAAGAACGACACGCTGCAGGACGTTTGGGAGCTGACCGAATACCGCGGCACGGGCGAAGGATTTTTCCCCGCAGAGGACGGCATGTTCCGCCGTTACGAGTCCAAGTTCTCGGGCAACGGCGTGCACGCATCCGTGGAATATACCTACGACCTTGAAGGCGACGAAATGGTCATCTTCCGCAACGCGCTGGGCAATCAGGACAGAGCGTGCTGGGAGGCAGGACCCATCGAAGCACCCGAGGAGCAATGGTACAAAGGAAACGTATAATGTAACATGAATACAAAATGCGGGACGAGTCATTGGACTCGTCCCGTTGTTTTTTTGGGTTTAGTCAAGCTCCTTCATACCGGTATAGAGCTCGTAGTATCTGCCCTTGAGGGCAAGCAGGTCATCATGGTCACCGCGCTCGATGATCTGGCCCTGCTCCAGTACCATAATGGCGTTGGAGTTGCGCACCGTGGAAAGGCGGTGTGCGATAACAAAGGTGGTGCGGTTTTTCATGAGTCTGTCCATGCCGCGCTCAATGTGGCGCTCTGTTCTGGTATCGACAGAGGAGGTTGCCTCGTCCAGCACCAGAATGGGGGCCTTGGAGAGCGCTGCGCGCGCAATATTGAGCAGCTGACGCTGACCCTGCGAGAGGTTTGCGCCGTCGCCCTCCAGCTTGGTCTGGTAGCCGTGCTCCAGACGCATGATAAAGCTGTGTGCGCTTGCCGTCTTGGCTGCTGCAATAACTTCTTCGTCGGTGGCATCCAGTCTGCCGTAGCGGATGTTTTCCATCACCGTACCCGTAAACAGGTGGGTGTCCTGCAGTACCATGGCAATATTCTGGCGCAGGTAGTCGCGCGAGTAGTGCTTGATATCAATGCCGTCAATGGTAATACTGCCCGATTCAATGTCATAGAATCGGTTGAGCAGGTTGGTAATGGTGGTCTTACCCGCGCCGGTCGAGCCGACAAACGCGATCTTCTGACCGGGATGCGCGTAAAGCGAGATGTTTTTGAGCACCGTCTTTTCGGGCACGTAGCCAAAGGTTACGCTTTCAAATACCACGTCACCCTTGATGCCGGTGTGTCCCTCGGTGTTTTCATGGATTGCATCCTCGGCATCAGGCTGCTCGGGCGGCTGATCCATGACCGCAAACACGCGCTCAGCACCCGCAAGGGCGGAGAATACGGTGGTCATTTGCTGCGATATGTTGGTAATGGGGAAGGAGAACTGTCTGGAATAGTTGGCAAATACGGTCAGCTCACCGGGGGTAAAGCCGGTCAGCAGCATCATCACGCCACCCACGCCCAGAGTAAATGCAAAGGTGATCTGGCTGGTGTTACCCATGATGGGACCCATAATACCGCCCCAGAACATGGCGCGGTACTGCTTGCCGCGCAGGTCGCGGTTGAGAAGTCCGAACTCCTCCTCGCACTCCTGCTCGTGGTTAAATACCTTGATTACTTTCTCACCCGAAACGGTTTCCTCAATGTAGCCGTTGACCGCGCCCAGCGCTGCCTGCTGCTCCTTGTAGAACTTACGGGAGCGCTTTGCAAGCGCAGCACCGCCAAGACCGAAAATGGGGATAAATACCACGGTGATCAGCGTCAGCCACACGTTTGTGGTCAGCATGAACACGAACGTACCAAGCAGCGTGATCATACCCGAGATCAGCGAGGTCAGCGTGTTGGAGAGCATGTGGTCAATGTTGTCCACGTCATTGGTAAAGCGGCTCATGGTTTCGCCCGTGGGGTTTGCGTCAAAGTAGCGTACGGGCAGCTTTTGCATTTTTTCAAACAGGTCGTTACGAATGCGCTCCAGCGAGGTTTGCGTGATGTGCACCATCAGCCTTGCCTGTGTGTAGGTTGCTACGATGCCGCAAGCGTAAATGCCTGCGAAAATGCACAGTGCCGCAAGCAGATAGGGGAAGGGACCGGTCAAGCCGAACGTGTTGCTCAGCGCTGTGATGGGGGCGCTTTCAACCAGGGCGGAGATGATCTTATCGGCAAGCTTGGTAAAGATACTTGCGTCGGCGCTCATTTCAACGCCTGCCAAGTGGTTGATAACGGGGGAGAGCAGGTAAGAGCCGACCAGAGAGGTCACGGTGCTTGCAAGCATGCAAACCAGTACTAAGATCAGCGAGAACGTGTGAGGACGCAAGTAACCGAGCAGACGCGCGATGGTCTGCCCCGCGTTCTTGGGCTTACCGCCCATGCCTCTGCCGTGCGGGCCGCCACCGCGGGGACCGCCGCCGCGAGGACCGCCGGGACCGCCGGGGCCACCGTGAGAGGACTTTGCATATTGCTTTTGCAGGCTTTCAAGATTGCGCTTTGCCATTATGCCTTCACCTCCCCGGTTGTCGTTGTGGTTTGCGTTTGCTTGCTTTCCATTTGCGAGATATAAATTTCCTTGTATTCTTCGTTATTTTGCATCAGCTCTTCGTGCGTGCCGATGCCGGTGATCGCCCCCTGATCCATCACCACGATCTTGTCTGCATCCATGACAGAGGAGATACGCTGCGCGATGATGATCTTGGTCGAGTTTTTCAGCTCGTTTGCAAAAGCCTGACGGATCTGCGTCTCGGTAGCGGTGTCAACCGCGCTGGTCGAGTCGTCCAAGATCAGGATCTTGGGGTTCTTGAGCAGTGCGCGCGCAATGCAAAGACGCTGCTTCTGACCGCCCGACACGTTAGTACCGCCCTGATCAAGGTTGGTGTTGTAGCCATCGGGGAAGTTTTGTACGAACTTGTGCGCCTGTGCGTGCTCAGCTGCCGTGCGGATCTGCTCCTCGGTAGCGTCCTGATTACCCCAGCGCAGGTTCTCTTCAATCGTGCCCGAGAACAGTACGTTCTTTTGCAGCACCATGCCAACGCCCTCGCGCAGATTGAACAGCGAGTAGTCGCGTACGTCCACACCGTCCACCAGCACCTGTCCTGCGTCCACGTCATAAAGACGGGGGATCATGGAAACCAAGGTGGTCTTGCCGCAGCCCGTAGGACCGATGATACCCACGGTCGAGCCGGGTTCAATGGTCAGGTCAATATCTGCAAGCACGCGATCCTCGCTGCCCTTGAAGTAGCGGAAGGATACGCCCTTGAATTCGATCTTGCCCTCGGTCACGTTTGCCTCTTTGCACTTGGCATCCGCATCGTCAAGGTCAAGCTTTTCGTCCAGTACCTCGCCAACGCGCTTGCAGGAGGCAAGAGCACGGGAGGACATCATCAGAAGGAAGGTTACCATCATCAGCGAGCTGAGGATCTGGTTAACGTAGGTAATGAATGCCGAAAGGTCACCGATGGGCATGCCGTCCACAACCATGTGACCGCCAAACCACAGAACCAGAATGATGGTCAGGTTCATAAACAGCGTCATAACGGGGGAGAGCATGATCATGATCTTGACCGCGCTCATGCCTGTCTGGCGCAGATCGCGGTTGGCAGCTCTGAACTTTTCGCTCTCTTCCTTTTCACGTACAAAGGACTTGACCACACGCACGTTGGTGATGTTTTCCTGCACCGTGTTGTTCAGGCCGTCGATCTTCTCCTGCACCTTGGCAAAGAGCGAGAAGCCGCGCGTGATGATCAGCAGGATGCTGACCAGCATAAGCGGAATGGTGACAGCCAGAATGACCGAAAGGCTGGGCTTGAGCGCAATTGCCATGATCAAGCCGCCGATCAGCATACCGGGTGCGCGCAGTGCCATACGCAGCAGCGCATTGACAAAGTTTTGCATCTGGGTGATGTCGTTGGTCAGTCTTGTAACCAGCGAGCCGGTCGAGAATTTGTCGATATTGGCAAACGAGAAGGATTGCACCTTGCCGTATACGTCGCGACGAATGTCGGAGGCAAAGTACACAGCTGCCTTTGCGCCAAAGTATGCGCCGCCAATACCGCCTGCCATCATCAAGAGGGCAGTCAGCACGATCATGCCGCAAACGCCCAGCATGTAAAGAACACCGGACTTGGTCAGCTGCTCTGCCACGTGCGCCATGGACACGCTTGACCACTGACCGTTAAAGATGGGCAGGGAGAATGCCCGGAGCTCCTGATAAGCAGAGCCGAAATTGATGATCATTGCCAGATATTTGGGCATGAGTACCTCGCCGATTACCTCGACCACCATGCAAAGCGGGCCGAGGATAAAAAAGGGCAGGTAAGGCTTTACGTATTTTAACCAGCGTTTCATAAAGTATCGTCCTTTCCGTGGGTGGATTGCGAATTGTCCAGCAGCGTGTGCAGGTTTTGCTCGATTTTTTCCAAGGCGCGCAGCAGCGCATCCAATTCCTGATCGTCAAAGCCTTGCACCATTGCTTTGTCTATGCATTCAAAAAGCTTCCATGTTTTGTCAATGGCGCATTGTCCCTTCTCTGTCAGGGATATGCGGTTGCATCTGCAATCGTCCGCATCTGCATCCTTGGTGATGTAGCCGTCGGTTTCCAGGCGCTTGAGCGATACCGCAATGGCGGCAGGGCTGACGCCAAGATCCTTTGCCAGCTGCTTTTGCGAGGGAATGCAGCCGCGTGAGAGCCTGATCAGCAGCATATGCTGTGAGCGGTGCAGACCTGTTTGCGCCGTGATCGTGGATTCCACAACCTGACGGTGCAGCCTGTCGGAGCGCACAAATTGCTTGATCACCGCGCGGGCGCGATCATGCTCCTCTTGTGGAAGATGGGTGTTTTCTTTCACGAAATCAACCTCCGTCAAAAATGATTAGTCAGTTAACGATTAACGTGTTAATTATACCATGTTTCAGGCATTTGTCAAGGGCGTATTGACCGATTTTTAAAAATATTTTCGAGCGCATTCGACGGTGGCAGCATCATGGGCATTTTGCACAATGTTTGCGCATTGGTCGAAAAAATTCATGGTAAATACTTTACAAATTCACAAAGGTGTGCTATAATAAAACTGTAAGCAGAAGGGAACTCGTCCCTGCGCTTGCAATAAAAACGGAGGTGGCACTTATGAAGACCAACATTATCGGCAGACAACTCAACGTGTATAGCGACACGAAAGTCCTGATTGAAAAGAAGCTTGCCAAGCTTGATCGGTATTTTAAGGTCGAGCCTGACGCAACCGTTACGCTCAGCCGTAAGCGTAACGTGTCCACCTTGGAAATCACCATCAACGCACAGGGCACGCTGTTCCGCAGCGAGGTGGGTGCGGATTCGTTCAGGGATGCGCTGGATGAGTCGATTGACGCGATCGAGCGTCAGATCCGCAAGAACAAAACGCGCCTTTCCAAGCGTATTCGCGAGGATGCATTCCCCATTGAGGAATTCTTCCCGGAGGACTTTGAGGAAGAGGAGCTGGTTATCAGAACCAAGACCTTCCCCTATAAGCCCATGTCCCCCGAGGAGGCGATCTTGCAAATGGAGCTGATCGGACACCAATTCTTCGTATTTGTGGATGACGAAACGCGCGCGACTTGCGTTGTATATAAGAGAAAGGACGACACCTACGGTCTGATCATGCCCGAATAATGCGGAAGTAACCGCCGGGCGATGCGACATGCGCATCATGTGAAAGTCAAAAGCGGGGAGATCGGCTTCGATCTCCCCCATATTATGCAAAAATAAAAGTCTTTATAAAAAGGGAAAGGACACTTGTATGCAACATAACATTCCTCGCGCGGAATATCCGCGCCCTCAGCTTGTCAGAGACAATTGGATCAATCTTAACGGAACCTGGGAGTACATGACTGACAGAGGCAACAGCGGCGAGCAGCGCGGCTTTGCAGGCAATGCGGTCTTTACCGAGCAGATCACCGTACCCTTCTGCCGTGAAAGCGTGCTTTCGGGCATTGGCGATACCGATTTCTGCAATTGCGTTTGGTACCGCAAGAAAATTACGCTGCCCGAGGGCTGGCAGGGTGGCAAGAGAGTGCTACTCCACGTAGGCGCTTGCGATTACAAGACCGACGTTTGGGTCAACGGCAAGTGGATCGATTATCACATCGGCGGCTACGTATCCTTTACTATGGATATTACCAAGGCGCTTGGCGAGGGTGAGAACGTGATTACCATCCGCGCCATCGACGATCTGCGCTCGGGCAATCAGCCTGCAGGTAAGCAGAGCCCGCAGTATGGCTCGTTCGGCTGCTTCTATACGAGAACCACAGGCATCTGGCAGACGGTTTGGCTGGAGTGCGTGCCCGAGGTATATTTGCAGAGCGCACGCTACTTTACCGATATTGACGAGTGCACCCTGACTGCCGAGCTGCACGTCAAGGGCGGCGAGGACACTCCCGTTTCCTTGGTAGCAAGCTACGAGGGCAAGGTTGTTGGCACGGCAAAGGGCACGGCTCACGGCGGCAAGTGCACCTTGCGCATGGCGCTTGACGAGCTGCACCTCTGGGAGGTCGGCAACGGCAGACTTTATGACTTGGAAATTACCTGTGGCGATGACGTGGCAAAGAGCTATTTCGGCATGCGCAGCGTTGAATGCCGCAAGGGTATGATGTACCTCAACCACAAGCCCGTATTCCAGAGATTGGTGCTGGATCAGGGCTTCTATCCCGACGGTATTTATACCGCACCCACCGTAGAGGAGCTGTATGCCGACGTGGATCGCTCTATGGCAATGGGCTTTAACGGCGCAAGATTGCACCAAAAGGTATTTGAGCCGCTGTTCCTTTCCTATTGCGATAAGAAGGGCTATATCGTTTGGGGCGAGCATGCAAACTGGGTGCAGGATTCCTCCCGTACCGAGGTGTTTGAGAACTTCCTGCCCGAATGGCAGGAGATCATGGAGAGAGACTTCAACCATCCCGCTATCATCGGCTGGTGCCCGATCAACGAGAGTGCGCCCAATCAGAACAGACTGTTCATGAAGTCGCTGGCTGCGCTGACCCGCGGCTATGACCCCACCAGACTCTACATTGACGCATCCGGTTGGGTACATCAGGACGACCTGACCGACATTTTCGACCTGCATGATTACGAGCAGAATCCTGAGGTCTTTGCACAGCATCTTGCACCGCTTGCCAATGGCGAGACGATCGACGTACACAGACACGTAGTCAACGGCTATAAGGATAAAAAATACGGATGCTATTGTAACTGCACGTTTGTCAGTGAATACGGCGGCACCTTGTGGTCGGATGCCGATCGCAACGTGGGCTGGGGCTACGGTCAGGCACCCATTGACGAGAGTGAGTTCAAGGCGCGCTTCAAGGGGCTTTCCGAGGCAATTCTGTTCCATCCCAACATGGGCGGTCTGTGCTACACGCAGCTGACCGACGTAGAGCAGGAGGTCAACGGTCTTTACACCTACGATCGCCGCGCCAAGTTCCCGCCCGAGTATTTCCATGCGGTACTGACGCAGAAGGCTGCGATCGAGGAAGAATAAGCAAGCAGTGACATGCGTTTGGTGATATAATGAAAAAACTACGAACGGGGAGGCGACTATGAACAGAAACAAAACACTCAACAAATTCATCATTGCATATGTGTTCTATCTTGTCATTTTCGCGATTCTCTTTGTTGGTTGTTACTGGATGTTGCATACTGAAATTTCCACGGAAGGGAAGAGCATCGGTTTCATCAGAAGAATGCAAGGCCGAATGACGGTTGGCGGATACGGTGGATTTATTTTTTTCACACCATTTCTCCTTTCTGCTGTAAAAAATTTGTTAGGTTTTCTATTGGACCGATTCTCAAATCAAGAAATAGAATTGGATATTGATACAAACTCTTATTCGGAATACTATGCTCCTTTTTTGACTTTCAATATTGTGGACGTGCCAAAGAAAATCAATCCAAACAAATTGTTGCTTATAGTATCGTTTCCGTGGCGATATGTTTTCACTAACAAGTATTATTACTTGAGCCGCGATGTCGCCAACATCAAGCAATTTGAAAAGAAAGGTGAAATATATGGGAAATTACACATTACCGCAACCAAGTATTCCCACGTGATTTTATCTATCGAAAAAGCATCCAAAAAGTGATTTTTCAAGTTGCACAATCAGAGAAACAGAGCAAAGGGGCTGCCGACGACAGCCCCTGTTTTGTTATGTATAGATGAGTAGAGTGAGCGCCCCTCGTGTCATCCTGAGCGGAGCAAACAATTGAGTATTGTTTGCGAAGTCGAACCCGACCAAAGGAGGGCGCGCGCAGCGCGGGATCTACGAGGGGTCATTTCCGTAGGGGCGGATTCCATATCCGCCCTTACGCGGGAGCATATGGAATGCTCCCCTACGAAACGATAAAAAACGCCGACCGAGATCCCGGCGCGTTGCGCCGCCCTACGGGTTCGACTCCGTGCTACGCACTCCGCTCAGGATGACACGGGCTGTACTGCCGACGGCAGCCCCTTTGATTGTCATGCCAGAGAGCTGTAGGGGAGACCTGCGGCCTTCAGCGGGCGATCACTGATCGCCCCTACAGTTTATTATATTTTTTTTCTGCAACCCCAGAGAAAAAACAGTAGGGGCGATCAGTGATCGCCCGCATAGGTGTCAACTATTTTCCCCCAACCC
>JAZOLE010000031.1:0-6787 GCA_045652835.1 Eubacteriales bacterium
CTGCAAAACCCTGTACGCCATATAGCAGTCCCGATACTTGGAAATGTCCGCTAAAAATGCGCTGTCAAAATACTCTTCAGCCGGGAAGTTGTAGGAAAACGAGGTTGCATTCGGATTCTCCTTCTTGTACTCCTCATATGCCTGCTCGAATGCCTCCCGACTCACTCTTTCGTATTCCTCATTCACCTTGCCAAGCCGTGCGTACTCGGAGTTCCATGCATCCGAATCGCGATTATAAGCATCCAGCTGCTCTAAAATTTCCGGCTCAATAGTCACGCTCCCCGCGACCTCCTTGGCACTGCGGTAGCAAAGTCCGATATTGAGAAGCAGCAGCAATGCAAACAAAATCACGAACAGCTTGCTTTGAAATAGCTTTTTGAACTCATATTTCAGCATAAGCCAAATCCTTTCAAGTCAATTACCAGATTCCGTGGATCTCTTCCATATCCTCCAGCTCGATAAAGCGTACCGTACCGCTGTGCAGATCGACCATGATCAGATAATCCCACATTTTAGGTTGTTTGCTTTCTTCCACATTGCCCTGTGACGGTCTGCCATGCGACGGTCTGTCACCGAAAGTAGGGTTGAAATAATTGCGGTACTGCTCGTGGTTCTTGATCTCTATCCACAGGCACTCTCCGTCTGCGTAAAAATCACCGAAAAGCACGGGAACGCCCTGATAATACATCTGGAATACTAATTCCTCCTCGTCCGAGCCGATCTGACGTCTGAAAATGCGCGCATTGGTCCTTTGCGAGGTAAGGGTATTGGGTCTTTCAGGGTCTTTCCACAAAAAATACTCCTTATTGGGATCGTTCTCGATCTCCTCATCGGTCAATGTCTTGGTGTAGTAGATATAATCACCCGAAATTACCACACTGGTTGTCTGCTTGCCAAGCGGGATGCTCTCCCCTGTGTCAAGCACATACAAATGATCTTCTGTTAGCACACCGTAGCCCTTCCACTCCGAGATAATAAAATAGTCCTTGGTATGATTGGAAATCAGCATGGGGTCTTCAAACAGCGACTCTATTTTGCTAAACTCCAGGTCTGTCTTATACCAGTCATACCATCCCTCATAGGTGTTCAGGGTATAGTAGACCTCATCGTTCTCCACAAAGCATTGTCCGACGTCGATATCGCCCGAGACCACGTTGACCTTACCTGTGTCCATATCCAAGGTTTTGACAGACTGAATGGACAACGTGCCGACGCCGACATAATTTTTTGCTATGAAGTAAAGCAGGTTGTCCTTTTCGTAAATGATATCAATATTGTCGGCATACACCTGTCCGTCATCTGTGTAGGTGGGCAGCACGTACAGCATTTCTACGTTGTTGCGCTGGTAATCGCAACGGTAGAGTCGGGAGGTGAAATCCTTATAGTAGCTGATAAAGTACAGGTGATGCTCTCCGGCGTATGCACAGACCACGCCATAGTCGTTCCACATACCGGAAAACATACATTCTTCGCCGCCCTCGCACATGGGGTCGGGACACCATGCGCTGATATTACCTGTCATCTTGTTGAAAAACCAGGTAGAACCGTCGGAGGCAAACAGAGTTCTGCCCTTAGGCAACACGTTTGCACCAAAGTTTTCATTGCTGTTTCCCTCGTAGATTTCGTACAGCTCCTCTTCCGATTTGCCCTCAAAATAGCCGCCCTCGCCCTGCTTCAGCGCATAAGCCTGCCAATCCTCGGCATTGATGATGGTACCGATAATATTACTCCCTGCTTGCGGCAGCTTGTTTTGCGCTTCTTGCTCCTGCTTGCTCTCCAACTCCTCTTGATACTCCTGTCGGCGGTTGTTGCAGGATGCAAATGCAGATATCAGCATGAGTGCCACCAATACAAACATGATCCCTCTTTTGATTTTTCCCTTTGTCATTTCCATTGCTCCCCTTTCTTGGTATTATTTGGTTATATAAAAGGCTGAAATATTCCCCCCTGCCCGTACCGCGCGTTTTGCGGCACGGACAGAAGGATTTTTTGGTATTGGGTTACTGCTCGGGCGGCACGATGGTGAACACCTCGTACGAACCAACGTCAAAATACGCAAGCGTTCCGTCCGCTAAGGTATACACACCCGTGACCATACGCCCGTACTGATCGGCTGTGTAGATCTCCTGCCCCACGATCTCCCCATACGAAAAACCGTAGATCAGAAAGGCGCGGGTATATTCTCCGTCATGCACAATGGCGTAATGATCGTAGCCCGGTGACTTGGGCCAGATGCGCACGCCGTGACCCGAAACAAACAAGGAGGAGTGCTCATACATCAGGTTGCGCATGGCGATACGGTAGCTGTCCTCGCTCAAATCTGCAAACAACTGCTTGTGTGCAGCGTCCGCACCTGCGTGAAGCTCTGCTATGATCTCTGCGTGAAAGCTCTCGTCCGCAGACTTGCCGTCCGAGGTCAGATAACTGTAAGAACCCAGCACACAGGGGCGGTAAGCAGCGTTGAGCTCTGTCGAAAATCTCGCATAATACTGCGGATTTTCGGTCAGCGGCACAAGATCCAGCGCACCGATATACACCGATCCTCCGCCTCGAAGCTCTCCGTCAGCCCCTATTACCTTGAAGTCCACGAAATTGTCCTTAATGCAGGGAAAGGTGGAATCCGGGCGGCTTATGCCGTTGGAACGAATTTCATATTGCCAGAGTAAGGACGTGCCCGAGGTAACAGAAAGCTCACTTTCCCGCACCTCGCTTTGCATATAATACTCGTCGGGGTAGTAATAGGACTCATCCTCCTTGTTCCACGCCATCCAATAGTCATCACCCTGTTTGGTGTTGCGGTATTCCACCTCGATCAAACGCCCTCGCTCGCTTGGCGTCAGAATGACGGTTTCATCCTCGGCACAATACACGTGCAACAAAATCAGCCTTGTACCGACAAATACCTTTTGCGACTCTACCGATACGTCATCGCTATTGACCGTGTAGCTTTTACTCTGCCCCATAGGCATGGCCTGTGTGGGCACCACCCTGTGCACCTGCACGTATGCGTGATCGGCAAGCAGCTCCGATACCACCGGCACTTCTTCCGTGCCCGGGGTATCTGTTCCCGGCTGTTGCGAACCGTCAATCAGCGCGGGCAAAGCCACCAGTACCGTAACAAGCACCAAAGATAAACATGCTGCCAAAAGTATCACGCGGCGAAAAGGCAGGTGCGTGCGGCGTTTTCCGAACACGGCTTTTGGATCGGACGCCATCAAAACGTAGCGATCCTCAACTTGCTCGGTCAGTTTTCTTGACTTTTTATACTTCATCGCAATATCCCTCCTTGATCAGTCTGTCTCGCAGCTTTTGCCGCATCACGAAAAGCCGCTGATAAATATTGTTTTCGCTGTATCCCGTCATCTCGGTCAGCGTTTTGATAGAATCCAGATACCAATAACGGCGAACAAACAGCACCGCGTCCTTTTGCGAAAGAGAGTCCAAAAAATCGTTGATAATTCTTTTAAACTCCTGCGACTCGCTCTCATCCGGAACGGCAATGCCCTCCAGGTGCTCCTCAAGCTCGGAAAACGGTATACAGGTCAATGCCCCGCCCCGCTTTTGCGTACGCATGGTCTCCAGCCTGTTGAGTGAGAGATTGCGCACGATGCGCAAAGCGTACGCAAACAAAGAGTGGGGACGGTTGGGCGGAATGGATTCCCAAATCTTGACCAGCGTATCGTTGACACACTCCTCGGCATCCTGCTCGTTGCCCAAGATGTTGCGCGCAACGTGCATAAAGGACTTGCCGTATTTGTTCTGGATACTTCCAAGTCCGCTCTCGCACCGCGCAAACAGCTGCTCTACAATCTCATTGTCCTGCAGCACGTATTCATGATTTGCATCCATGTCCTCCCTCCTTTCTCTGTCCTCTACCTATATAGACAGTATCTGCCAATGCTTTCTTAGGCTTATTTCAATATTTTTTTCATTTTAATTTTAACATAATACAAAAAACCAAAAAATACCCTATCGGCACGATTTTGTCAAAGGGCAAAAAAAGAACAGCCAACCGTTTGACTGTTCTTTCATATTTATTGATTTTTGGTCGCATAGCATCCGGGATCTCCTGCGGCAGCCATTTGCAGCTTGGCAAACGCCTCTTTGCGACCCTTTACGGTACTCTTTCGAAAATCCGCAGGCGCGATTCCCGATTCCCTTTTGAAGAAGCGGTAAAAATGCTGTTCGGTGCTGAAACCGAGACGAAAGGCGATCTCGGAGAGCTTCAAATCCGTAAAAGCCAGATAGCTTTGAGCACGTTCTACGCGGGCTTGCTTGATGAAATCGTGGTAGGAGAGTCCGCTGTATCGGCGGAAAATGACTTGAAGTTTGTTCTTATTGACGCCAAAGATGCGGCAGACCTCCTCAATGCGGCAGGGGTGCATGAGGTCGCCGTGAATGCGGATGACAATATTGCGGTAGGTGTCAAAGGTCAGAGAATTATCTCGTTTCGCTTCAATCTTATGGGCATACTGGGCTTCCAAACTCGTGAGGATATCCATAAAATTGGCTCGGATGCGGCAAGACCAGCATTTGTCGGGGTCTTCCTCCTCAATAGCAGCCACGGCGGCATCACAGATGCGGAAGTAATTGTCAATCTGCTCAAGGGTCATGTCGATGCATTTCAGGTCTGCATGAGTTTCCATGAACGGAGCAAGACGGAACAGGTGGTAGGTCTCGGCCAAAATCTCATACACGCCCTGCTCCATGACAGCCGGACGCATATTCACGTTAATAAAGGTGGGAGAGAATACCAGATTATATACGTCACCGTTATCCAAAGAGCCGATCACGGTTTCGCCATCGCGCAGGCAAAGCGCCACAGGTGTTTCTGCTGTTATTTTGTAAGTCAGGGTCTCCCCTGCTTGACTATGGACTGTCAGGGTTCCTTCGCCATTTCTGATCAAGACGAGGGAAAAGTAGCCGGAATCGGCGGGTGGAGAAAAGGGGCTCTCACCGCGTTCCGCATTGAACAGAATGATTCTTTTCAGCTTTTCAGAGGTGCGTGTCAGTTGCATGGTTGCCTCCCCGAGTGGTTTGCATACATTGTAGCATAATTTTGAGCGATTTACAATACCTTTTCGGCACACCTTTGGATAGTAAAAGAACTGAAGAATCATAAAAATGCATCACGGTTCTTGACAAATCGCCTATCATAGTATATAATAACAAGTGATTACAAATGATAGGTGGTATATCATGAAAGATTTGATTAAAGCTATCCGCTTTGCAGCCAATATGAATCAAGAACAATTTGCGTCGGCACTTGGCACTACGCCTCTTTCCATTAACCGTTGGGAGAATGGTAAAACCTTGCCCAATCGTATGGCGCAGACTCAGTTATATAACTTCTGTAAGGAACGCTTAATTGACGTTGCGCAGCTTATCATAGACACCAAGACACACGCTAATACTGATAATGAGCTCGTTCTCTATCACGGCTCCAAGAAAGGCCTCGAGGGAGATATCGCACCAATCAGTCGCGGCGAGTGCGATTTCGGCAAAGGATTCTATATGGGAACCAATACGCTTCAGCCTTTGACTCTCGTGTGTAACGAAGACAAACCCAAGTTCTACACGGTTGAGCTTGATATGACAGGGCTCAAGGTGTTGACCGTTGAAATCGGCATGGACTGGGCGATGCTTATTGCCTACTATCGCAAAGAAATGGAAAGTGCTAAGGGTACTCCTATCTACGAAAAGTACGCACACATGGCTGACGGTTATGATGTGATTATCGGCTACATTGCCAATGACCGTATGTATACCGAGCTTTCCCGTTTCTTCAACAAAACGCTTACCGATGTGGCCCTTATCAATTGCCTCTCTGCCCTTGACCTTGGCAAGCAGTACGTTGCAATCAGTGAAAAGGCATGTAAGCAAATTAAGATTTTGAAGGAAGAGTCTCTCTCTCAGTTGGAGCTTTCCTTGCTCAAGGATATGAGTGCTGAGAGAAGAAAAGAAGGAATTGCTCTGGCAGAAGAAATCGAGGTTAAATACCGTCGCGAAGGCAAATTCTTCGACGAAATTTTGAAGGGTGAATGATATGTGTAATTCATTACAATTTACGTTATGTGACACTCAAGGTCAACTGTTTGAACTTGCGGCAGAACACGGATATAGTAGCGAAGCCTTTATCAAGGCGTCTATGACCTCGCAGGTGTCGCCAGATATGGATAAAGAGTTCCATCATGTGCAGTGGGCAGGCAAGGCGTATATCCTCTCCCGTATGGAAGATGAACTTGCAGATCAACTCACAAAGGATGGAGAGATCTACGATAAAGAAACTCTATATTGGGCAGGTTACATTTACCGCTATTGGGGCTTCTACACAGGCGAGAGCAGCCGAGAGATCTACAAACAAGCCCCTGCCAAGACGATGAAAGTGGTCTATCTGATGTACCACACTATGAGTCCCGAAATGGCGATTGACAGATTGAAGGAATCATATAACGCTAAAAATGACGATTTGGTTCGAAAACTCGATAAAACAAAGAAAATAAAAGATGCCGAGGACGATATCAAAAAGATAGAGGATTTATTATCGGACTCGAGCTTGTTTAGGCATCAAGCAGATTTGTTGTACGATAGAATTTCGAAAAATATAGATTACGCACCATTCATTGCCGCGGGAAAAGCCGCATCAAAGATGGTTGGCAATATTCCGTTCAAGCAATTGCCATATCAACCGAAGCGAAAAGCACTTATAATGATACGTGATGCAATCAAAGTATATTTGACAAACGAAATAACAAAAAAGGGATAAAATCAAATGGCAGATATAAAA
>JAZOLE010000032.1:0-13515 GCA_045652835.1 Eubacteriales bacterium
CCCAGCGCAACTCTCTGCTTCTGACCACCGGACAGAGCCTTGGGCTTTCTGTCAAGCAGGTGGGTGATATCCAGAATTCTTGCAGCTTCTTCTACTCTTCTCTTGATCTCTTCCTTGGGAGTCTTGTTGAGCTTCAGACCGAATGCCATGTTCTCAAATACGGACATGTGAGGATACAGAGCATAGTTCTGGAACACCATGGCGATCTTTCTGTCCTTAGGTGCTACGTCATTTACCAGCTGGTCGCCGATAAACAGCTCGCCCTCAGAGATCTCCTCAAGGCCTGCGATCATACGCAGAGTGGTGGTCTTACCACAACCGGAAGGACCAACCAGAACCAGGAATTCCTTATCCTTAACCTCAAGGTTAAAGTCGGAAACTGCGGTTACGCCGCCGGGGTACTTTTTGTAAATGTGACGAAGGGACAAACTTGCCATGGAAAAATTCCTCCTGCGAATATTTTCTTAAAATTATTTTTTAATGTCTTTTTGATGTTTCCTGCGACACAGCGCCGACACGGAGAACATTCTAATCTGTATTATATTGTACCAAAAAAAACGCAAAATGGGAAGAGCCTATTTCTCCAAATTTTTGCTCTTTCGATTGTGCAGTTTGCACAATACTTTTTGGTTCGACAAAATATCCAACGCTTTTTGCGTCCTTAATATTTTAATATATTAAAATCACTTGAGCAGCATGGACAAGGAAATACGCTTTTTCTTGAGATCTACCGACAGCACGCGTACCTTGACCACGTCACCAAGGCTGACCACCTGCGAGGGGTGCTTGACGTACTTATCCGACATCTGCGAGATATGCACCAAGCCGTCCTGATGCACGCCGATATCCACAAACGCGCCAAAGTCGATGACGTTGCGCACAGTACCCGTCAGGATCATATCGGGCTTTAAGTCCTCCATGCCCATCACGTCCTCGCGCAGCTCGGGTGCGGGTGTGGAATCACGCACGTCGCGTCCCGGCTTTTCCAGCTCACGGATCATGTCGTCCAAGGTAGGCTCACCGATGCCCAGCGCCTGGGCAACCTGTGCTTTTCCCTTTTTGTTGACCGCGTTTGCCAGTCCCTGCAGCTTACTGTCGCGCACGTCCTGCGCGGTGTAGCCGAACATTTCCAACAGCTGCTTTGCCGCATCGTAGGACTCGGGGTGCACGCCGGTGTTATCAAGGATCTCCTTACTCTCGGGCACGCGCAAGAATCCTGCGCACTGCTCATACGCCTTGGCACCGATGCGCGGCACCTTGAGAATGGAGGCACGCGACTTAAACTCGCCATTTTCCTCGCGGTACTTGACGATGTTCTTGGCAGCGGTGGTGTTGATACCCGAAATATAGGACAGGAGCGAATAGGATGCGGTGTTGACGTCCACGCCAACTGCGTTTACGCAATCCTCCACTACGCCGCCCAGCGCCTGGTCAAGTCTTGCCTGCTTCATGTCATGCTGATACTGACCTACGCCGATGCCCTTGGGGTCGATCTTCACAAGCTCGGCAAGAGGATCCTGCAAGCGTCTTGCGATCGAAACCGCGGAACGCTGCATAACGTCAAAGTCCGGGAACTCCTCGGCTGCCAGCTTGGATGCCGAGTAAATGGACGCACCCGCCTCGTTGATGATGATATACTTACAACCCGACTCGGGCATCTCGCGCAAAATCTCGGCAATAAACAGCTCACTTTCCTTGGATGCCGTACCGTTACCGATGGCAACCACGTCCACGTGATACTTCTTGATCATATATTTGATGATGCGCTTTGCTTCCTCAATGCGGTGCTGCGACTTGGTGGTGGGATAGACCACAGCGGTATCCAGCACCTTACCCGTCTTGTCTACCACGGCGGTCTTACAGCCGTTGACGTAACCGGGGTCAAAGCCAAGCACGGTCTTGCCCTTCAAGGGGGCTTGCATCAAAAGATGCGAAAGGTTATCCGCAAACAGCTTGATCGCGCCCTCGCAAGCGTTATCAAACATATCGTTTCTGATCTCGCGCTCAATAGAGGGAGAAATCAGACGCTCGTAGGAGTCGATCACGGCTGCAGACAAGTACTTGTTGGCAGAGCTTTCGGGATTGGTGACAACGCAATGGAACAGATAATTGAGCACGATATCCGCACCCACGGTCAACGTGACCTTCAGGTACTCTTCCTTCTCACCGCGGTTGATAGCAAGAATGCGGTGCGCGGGGATCTTTTTCAGCGGCTCGTTATACTCGTAGTACTGCGCGTAAACGCTGTCCTCTTCCTTTGCCTTTTTGCAGAACAGCTCGCCAAAGTCAAAGGTCTGGCGGCGCAGTGCCTTTCTGTATTCCGCGTTATCCGACACGTCCTCTGCAATGATATCGCACGCGCCTGCCAGCGCCTGCTCGGCATTCTCTACGCCCTTTTCCTCGGAGATAAAGCTCTCGGCATACACCTCAAGGGGCGGATCATAGGAATCCTTTTGCGCCATGATCGCCTCTGCCAAAGGCTCAAGTCCCTTTTCTCTTGCCACGCTTGCGCGCGTTTTTCTGTGGGGGCGGAAGGGGCGGTAAATATCATCCACCTCGGTAATGGTCTTGGCATTCTCAATTGCCTTTTCGATCTCGGGCGTCAGCTTTTCCTGCGCCGCGATCAGGTCCTTGACCTCCTGCTTTCTCTTTTCGATATTGCGCAGATAGTTGAGTCTGTCCTCAAGCGTTCTCAGCGTGGTATCGTCCAGGCTGCCCGTGACCTCCTTACGGTAACGCGCAATAAAGGGGATGGTGTTGCCCTCATCCATGAGAGCAATGGTGTCGATCAATCTCTGGGTTTCAATGTTGAGCTCCTTGCTCAGTGTTGCAATAATGTCCATCGGGGTAATTTTCCTTTATATTGGGGTAATTTAGTTTTCAAATTTCAAAAGAATGGCGTCGCCCTCGCCAAGGCACATGCGATAGATGCCGTCCTCGCTCTCCAAAGCGATATACGAGCCGTCCAGCGCGTCAAACAGCGCGACTGCACCGTCTGCGGCAAAGGTAAATTCGTTTTCGTTTGCATAGTCGCGATTTGCAATCAGCACGTATCCGTCCGTAAAGACGCCCACGGTCAGCTGATCTCCCTCAATGCTCGAAATCGGGCCGATCGCACCGTCTGCATATCGGATAAACTGCTCGTTCGGCATCTCGCCCAAGTGGTATACGCCAAGCGAGGTCTGTTCGTTCAAAATCGCGCCCACCGCCTGCAGCTCACGGTTGATGTCCGCGATCATGTAGTAGTGCGGCAGCATCTCGCCGGTCTGCGAGATCATGCCGTTCTGCCAATGCCAAAAGTCATCACCCTCGCTGTTGTTCGCACCGGGCGTCCAGTAGGTAAAGTAGGAAAGGCGAGCCGAGCCGTATGCCAGCGATTGCCAAACCTCCCAGCGGAGCTCACCGTCGGTCAGGTTGCGATAAGGTCCGTGCTCGACCACTAAGATAATGACCATGAACGGAATGCCCGTGCGCTGTGACTCGGTGCGGATCTGCTCGATGTTGGTAAAGAAGCCTGCTCTGTCCACGTTTTCAAACTCGGAAACGCCGCCAAAGGTGGAATCGTAAATCTTTTGCTCGCGCTCATCGGCACAAATGGTCTGCTTTTTCGCGCCCTTGAGGAAGTGATAGTGATCGTAGCTGATAATGCCGGGCTTGACCGTCTCGGTAAACTGCTGCAGATGCTGCTCATAGGTATCGTTTCCAAGCTGACCGGGAGAAGCGTAATTGGGCAACAGATTGATATAAGCCTCGTGTGCGGGATCAAGCTCTGCCAGCGTTTCGCGAATGCTTGCAAGCAGTGGGAACGCGCCTGCACTCGGCTCGTCCACGATATGATAGCCAAACAGGGCGGGATAGCTGCCGTAATCCGCCACGACCTCGGACAGATATGCACGCATGTTATCGGAATATTTCATGGCTTGGTCGATTCTGTGATCCGACACCATGACCTTAAGACCGCGCTCGGCTGCAGCGTCCAGCACCAGCTTGTTTGTCTTGGCATCAAACTCGGCAAGCATTAAGGTAAAGCCCGCATCCTTGATTCTGTCTATCTCCTCGGTGGCAAGGCTGCCGTCCGCGCGATAGATAAATTCCTTTCTGATACCAAACCAGTACGTAATCGGATATTGCATATCAATTCCTCCCGTTATGATTTATTTGTCAAAAGTGCGATTTCCGCATCTGTTAAATATCGCCACTCTCCCCTGTCAAGCGTGCTGTCCAGCACCAAAGGCCCGAACGTCACGCGCTCAAGGTACATGACCTGATTGTGCACAGCCTCCATCATCAGCTTGATCTGATGATATTTGCCCTCGGTCAGCGTAATTCTGCCCTCGCGCTCCCCACTTCGCTCAACTCGGCAGGGTGCTGTGACGTAGCCGCCGATATCCACACCGCTCTCAAGCAAAACAATATCCTCGTCGGACAGCGGGAATTTGAGCCTGAACGCATAGGTCTTGGTCACATGGCTCTTGGGAGCAAGCAGCCTGTGCGAGGTGTCGCCGTCATTGGTCAAGAGCATCAGCCCCAGCGTGTTTTTGTCAAGTCTGCCGCACGGAAACAGCCCGATCTTTTGCTGCTCCGCAGGTAAAAGCTCGATCACGGTGGGAAGCTTGCCGTCCTCGGTCGCGCTGACGTAGCCCTCGGGCTTGTTGAGCATGATGTAGGTATATTGTCTGTAGCATACGGGCGTGCCGCAGTAGATCACGCTGACCTTGTCCGGGTCCACCTGCATGTCCGCCTTTTTTGCCGGAACACCGTCCACAAGCACTCTGCCGCCTCTGACCGCTCCCGCAATTTGCGAGCGCGAAGCGATGCCTGTCGAGGATATCATCTTGTCAAGTCTCATAGCCCTCTCCCTCATTTTTATCAATATATTATAACACATTTGCCGGCGTTTGTAAACTGTTTTTTTGTCGCGCGCCCCATTTTCATGATTTTACACACATCAGGCTCTCCCGATTTGTACAAGAGTGCGAAAGCGCGGACTTGGTCATACTGCACGATTTTATATGCAAAATTTCTGCTTGACTTATTTTGGATTATGTGGTAGAATAATTGTGTATCTCAAAAAATAATTTTTATGGAGGAAAAAAACCATGTTCAAAAGAATTTTCGTTTTGCTTTTGTGCGGCGTGATGCTGATCGGTATGCTGGCAGCGTGCGCTGATCAGGGCGAAGGCGAAGAGAACTCGAGCACCGTCGAGGAAAACACCAACTGGGTGAACCCCGACCTGGAGTTCAACGAAAACCTCAATGGAAAAGACTATAACATTTTAAGCATGAAGGAAACCAACGTTGGCCCCGAGGAGAACTCGTCCGACCCGCTGGAGGATGCAATGTACCGTAGAAACGACATGATCCAGAGCTACTACGGCATCACCATCAACGGCATCATTGACGAAGATTACAGCTCCCTGGGTCAGAAGGTAAAGACCGACGTTACCGCAGGCACGGGCGACTATGATCTGGTATACCAGCACATGGTAGACGCCGTAACCAACCTCGGTATGCAGGGACACCTTTACAATCTGGATGACCTCGAGTACGTTAACTTTGACAACGAATGGTGGGACCAGGACTGCAAGAACGGCTTTATGTTCGGTGACGACATGTTCGTTGTGTGCGGCGACCTGCTGCCCGGCACCATGCTGATCACTGCAGCCGTTGTATTCAACAAGAACCTGTTTGACGAGCGCGGCTGGGAGTACCCCTACGACGATGCAAGAGAGGGCACCTGGACGCTGGACGACATGATCACCATGACCAAGGATCAGAACAAGGACCTCAACGGTGACGGTAAGCTCACTTACGACGACGACTTCTACGGTCTGACCGGCTGGTCGCTTGACTGTGACTACAACTTCTTCTTCGGCTCGGGTGCAACCATGTTCACCTTTGACGATGATCACCTGCCCGTATATGAGGCAAACGCTGACAGACTGCAGACCATTTACGATAAGATCTACGAGCTGGTCGTAACCCAGAAGGCACTGCACGTAACCGTTGCCGAATATGTGGCAAACAACGAGATGTACACCAAGCCCGCTGAGGTCTTCAAGGCAGGCAGAGCACTGTTCTTTGCAGGCTACCTCTCCGGTGCGACCGACATGCGTGAGATGCAGGACGACTTCGGTATCATGCCTCAGCCCAAGTTTGACGAGAAGCAGGAAAATTATCTGAGCTTTGTAAACGGCGCAGCTCCCGTGGCTTGCGTACCCAAGAGCCTTTCCGACGAGCAGATGGAAGTCACCGGCTACATGATGGAGGTTCTGGCTTCCTCCTCTTACTACATGGTTACCGAAACCCTGTATGAAAAGGTTGCAAAGTCCAAGACCGCACGTGACCCCGAGTCCGCACAGATGGTTGACGTTATCATCCGTAACAAGGTATTTGACTTCGGCTACACCCACTTCTACAACCTGAATCTGCCTTGCGCAACCGTCATTCAGACCGCACTCAACAGCGGCAGCGCATCCATTACCAGAGATATCACCAAGAGCGAGAAGAACACCAAGAAGAATCTCAAGAAGTTCTACGAGCAGTACGGCTACGAGTTCTACGAGTAATATTTCATACGGACCGATCCTCGGATCGGTCCGTGTTTTCAAACAAGGAGTAAATACGTATGTATATTGTTACAACGACAGATGTTTTCCCTCCCGCATATCAGGCGGAGGACGTGCTGGAACGCCTGGCGCGTATTGGCTACACCGCGCTGGACATGGGATTTGACTACTGCATAGGCGGTGACCGCCTTTTGGAGGGTGAGGGCTGGAGAGAACGCGTGCTCGCTCTGCGCCAGAGGGCGGACGCACTGGGCGTTCGTTACACGCACTCCCACGCACCGTTCAACACAGGCTCGCAGGACCCGGCGCAAATGCGCTCGTTTGAAGCCGCTGCACTGCTGGGCGCAACCTCTATCGTGGCGCATCCCATTCATGAGATTGACGGGCGCATCATTGAGGACGCAGACGAATTTATCCGCATCAACAAGCAAGCGGTGGAGCGCATCCTTCCCTTGATGGAACAGTATGGGCTGATCCTGCTTTCCGAAAACGTTCTGTGGGGTGCATCCATTCACCCAAAGAATATCGTAGAGCTTGTCAAGGCGGTAAATTCCCCTTACTTTGGCTGGTGCTATGACACGGGGCACGCCCATTTTTATGGCATTGATCCTCCTGTTTTGCGCGAGCTTGACGTCATGCCCCTTTCCCTGCACATTCAGGACACGCACGGCCCCGGCTACGGCGACGAGCATCTGATGCCCGGTGACGGCAACATTGACTGGAAGGAATTTCTGGAGATCTTGCACGAGGTAGGCTATACGGGCGAGCTGGTGCTGGAGGCGCACCACCAGTCCTACGTAGCCCCCGATGAGCAAAAGGACGAAATCCTTGCCGAGCTGCTCGATCGCGCGCAAAAGATGAACCAATACTATGAGCGCGTGTGCGCGCACTCTTGAGAAAACAGACCGATCTGCGGATCGGTCTGTTTTTTATCAAAATGCCGCTTTAGTCCTTGACGCACGTCTTGAAATTTGGTATAATGACATCAACATCAAAGCTGAAAGGAAGGCCTATTTATGCAACTGACCTACCATCTTTCTTATGACGTTTTACATAAGGGTACACTCTCTCCCCGTGCGTATTTTATCCCCTATCACTCCGCCAAGGCTGCTGCGCACGATCTGCGTGACCAAAGCCAATGCTTCATCAACCTTTGCGGCGAGTGGGATTTTTCCTTCTATCCCTCGGCAAAGGAGCTGCCCGACCTTTCCTTGTCTTCCCCTGCCGACAAAATCGAGGTTCCTCGCTCCTGGCAGACCATGCTGGGTCGCGGCTATGACACGCCCAACTATACAAACGTGGTCTATCCTTTCCCGCTCGATCCCCCCAACATCCCCGAAAACAATCCCTGCGGCCTTTACGCGCGCAGCTTCTATGTGCACCCTAAAATGCTGGAGAAGACCGTGTGCATCAATTTTGAGGGCGTAGACTCGTGCTTCTATCTGTTGGTCAACAATCAGTTTGCTGCCTACAGCCAGGTCAGCCACATGACAAGCGAGATCGACATCACCCCCTATCTGCACGCGGGTGAAAACTCGATCAAAGTGCTGGTGTTCAAGTGGTGCGAGGCAAGCTATCTGGAGGATCAGGACAAGTTCCGCTGGTCGGGCATCTTCCGTGACGTGTACCTGCTTTTGCGCGATCCCGTGCATATCGTGGATATTTACAACCACCCCGTTGTCGCCGACGATTTCGCATCTGCCAAGCTTTGCTGCGAGCTTTCCCTTTCGGGCAAGGCACAGGTAAGCTACGAGCTGTGCGACCCTTGCGGTGCAACCGTAGCATCGGGCACGCTTGTGGCTGACGGCAATACCGAGCTGCATATTGACGTGGACACCCCCGCGCTGTGGTGCGACGAGACGCCCAACCTCTATACCCTGCACCTGCACTGCGGCAGCGAATACATCGACGTGCCCGTAGGCTTTAAGCACATCGCCATCAAGGATGGTGTGCTGTACTTTAACGGACAAAAGATCAAGACCAAGGGCGTCAACCGCCACGATAGCCACCCTGTACTTGGCTCGACTACGCCCATCGACCACATGATGCGCGATCTGATGATCATGAAGCAGCACAACGTCAACACCATCCGCACCAGCCACTACCCCAACGATCCGCGCTTCTTAGGCCTTTGCGACAAGCTCGGCTTTTACGTGATCGACGAGGCTGATCTTGAAACGCACGGTATGGCGATTGCGGACAGATGGGACGAGCTGACCGACGCACCCGAATGGCGCGAGAGCTACGTTGACCGTGCGCGCCTGATGATGGAGCGCGACAAGAATCACGCATGCGTACTGATGTGGTCTGTCGGCAACGAAATGGGTGTTGGACGCAATCAGGCTGCCATGGCAGGCTATTACCACGAGCGCATGCCCGGATGCTTGGTGCATTGCGAGGACGCCTCTCGCCGCAACTCGAATAAGATCTATGGCGAATTCAAGGATGCGCCCGATGAGCAGATCCGCGGACGCCTGGAGTGCGATTACATTGATATTGAAAGCCGTATGTACCCTGCCCCCGAAGAGGTACAGCGCGATTACTTTGACCGCAAGCTGTTTGCAAAGCCCCTGTTTTTGTGCGAGTACTCGCACGCCATGGGCAACGGCCCCGGCTGCCTTGCCGATTACTGGGACGTCATTTACGCAAACGATGGCTTCCTTGGCGGCTGCGTTTGGGAGTTTATTGACCACGCTGCAGCCATCGGTGACGTGTATACCAACCCCAAGTTCCGCTACGGCGGCGACTTTGGCGACACTCCGCACGATGCAAACTTCTGCACCGACGGCTTGGTCTACCCCGATCGCCGTCCGCACACGGGACTGATGGAATACAAGCAGGTCATCAAGCCCTTCCGCGCTGCCTTTGATCAAAGCACAGGCACGCTGACCATCAAGAACCTGCGTTACTTTACCTCTCTTTGCGACCTTGACCTTTACTGGAAAGTGGAATGCCGCGGCAAGGCGGTGGCATCGGGTCACGCGTACGCTCTCGATATCGCACCGCAGGCAAGCGCATCTTACGCGCTGCACATTGATGCGCCCTTGACCGATTGCGCGTACCTGTACGTCAGCTTGACGCAAAACGGCGACACGCCTTGGGCACAGGCAGGTTATGAGGTGGGCTTTGCACAGTTTGCGCTGGAAGCCCCCGCAGAGCAAAAGGCACTGCTTGGCAGCACCGCATCCCCCTATGCTTACCTTGACGCCGCACAGACCGAGGACAAGATCACGGTGCGCACCGCCAAAACCGTCTACACCTTTGACCGCGCAAGCGGACTTGTTGCAGGCATTCTGGATCAGGGCAAGCAGCTGCTTTGCAGTCCCATGACGCCCACCGTTTGGCGCGCGCCTACCGATAACGACCGCAATATCCGCAACCTTTGGCAGCAGCTGGGCTTGCATACCGCGACTGCAACCTGCACCGCATGCGCGCTTGCAGAGCAGACCGAGCAATACGCCAAGATCACAGCTACGCTGACGCTTGGCAATGACGGCGCAGAACCGCTTGCCAACATCAAGGCAACCTACACGGTATACGCCGAGGACGGTCTTGTGATCGATATGGACACCGAAATTCGCCAAGATCTGCCCCACCTGCCCCGCTTCGGCTTGGAATTCACCATGCCCCAGGGTTCAGAAAACCTGACCTACTTCGGCAGAGGGCCGGTTGAGGCTTACGCCGACAAGCATCACGCATCGTACGTGGGTCTGTTCCGCACCACCGTGAGCGAGAATTTTGAACCCTACGTCAAGCCGCAGGAAAACGGCGCACATGCTGATACCAAGTGGGTATCCATCTCCTCGCTGATCGGTCACGGCATCACCGCGCTTTCCACCGCGCGTGATTTCAGCTTTAACTGCTCTCATATCTCGACCGCGCAGCTGACCTCCACCGCACATAACGATGAGCTAATTCCTGCCAAGGAAACGGTAGTCAACCTCGATTACCGTCAGGACGGCATCGGCTCTAACTCCTGCGGCCCGGGGCTGCACCCCAAGTGGCAGTTTGCCGAAAAGAAATTCACTTTTACCATTCGCCTGTTGCCTACCTTTGTCGAAGGATTTGATCCTTTCGAACAGATTGGCAGACAGTAAAAACCAAATACCCGTAGGGGCGGATTTGCATATCCGCCCCTGTTTTTTGTGCAAAAATATGAAGGATTCAAATAAGTTCTTTGTGCCAAGAGAGGAGGAGCAAGCCCCTCCCCTACCCGGTATGGGGTTTGCGCATAAAAGCGATGAGCTCAAATGATCGAACCATTATGCGGTAGGGGAGGGGCTTGCTCCTCCTCTTTCTGCATAAGAAAATCACCCCCGCCGATTGCTCGGCGGGGGTGATTTCTGCTGACGGATCAGCAAGCTTTATGATTTAATCAGTCCTTCTTCTTACCAACAACCAGTGCGCCGAGTGCGATGCAAGCGATCAATGCGATCGAAGCGGTCACGGACTTGCATCCGCCCTTTGCTTCCGGCTCGGTTTCCTGCTCGGTTGCAGGAGCATCGGTCGTGGTCGCATCAGATTCAGTCTCGGTCTCTGCAGGCTCGGTGGTGATTTCTTCGGTGGTAGGCTGCTCGCCTGTAGCATTGAGCTGCGTGCTGATAAAGCTATACTTGAAGCGCGCACCGGGAGCTACGTCACCGGAGATGTAGAAGTCCATGATATCGCCCGAGAACTTCTCGTAATCACCCTCATCGTGTACGTTATCCGTCCAAGAGAAGTTGATGGTGTAATCGTTGCCGGACAAGCCGAGGTCGCTCTTAGCTACCTTGACGGTCATGTATCTGCCGTTTACAACGTATGCGCAATCTGCAACCTTGGCAGACTCATAGCCGTTGCCGGTGAACTTTTCAAGCACAACCGTGTCAGCAGAAGCTGCAGACTTGTTGATGACGTACTCAAAGGTCTCCCAACCCTGAGAGCCTTGATCGCTGTCAATATACAGCGTCATCCACAGGCTGTCGGTATAAGGTGTGATATCCTCTGCGCACTCTACGTTGAAGTATACGTACTGGTCATCACGTGCCACCTGTGCACCGATCAGGTCATTTCTGCCCGAGGTCTCGGTGTACTTGTGAGCACCGTATCCCGTACTGTTACGGTCGCCTGTATTGTTGGCGTATGCCTCGTAGTAAGGCGCTACGTCCTTCCACTGTGCCTGACCTGCGGACAGATCAATGGTGGTGTTCAGGCTGGGCGTAGGAATGGGGTTGGCACCCTTGTACTGACGTGCGAAGTTGACGAACTGGTAATAGTAGTGGTCCTTCAGCTCACCCTTGGTAGGCTCAAGGTCACGGGAGAACTCGTTATCAAACTGGTCAACCAATGCGTTGTTGACCTTGGAGTTTGCACCGCCCCAAGGATCGGGCTGACGCCATGCGTGCCACTCGTTCCAGCCGGTGACAAAAATAACCACAGGATCGGTTTCCAGCGCATAGTTGAACTGCTCTGCAAACTGGTAACCCCACAGAGAAGCACTCGGGCCTTCCTTCTCGTAGCGGTCGGGATACTCGGAGGTATACGAACGGCCCATGACGTTCTCGCCATTCATTGCCGTGATTTCCTTGGTTACGTAGTTGTGGTTGACTGCCACGCCTACCGACATCTGCTCGATCAAGCCGTTTCTGACACCTGCAGGACCCTTGACCGAATACAACGCCTGCGGATATACAGACAGCCAGCCCCAAGTCTTAGCTGTGGTCTCACTGACGCGATACTCAGGCTGACCTGCGCGCCACGTAAAGAAGTTCTTGATCTCCTTGCCGATATCACCGTCCGGAACGGCATTGCGGTGACCCATCAGCATAGGCTTATCATCCCAATAGAACCAAAGATCCTTGTAAAGACCGGGCTTGTAGATATCGTGATAAATCACGTTTGCCTGCGATACAGCACCCGAGTGCACGCCAAACGGCAACAGGAAGGATACCTTGGGTACGTCCACACCACCGTTCTTCATAGCATTCTCCCACGTGGGATACAGCACAAAATAGCTCTCTCTCCAGGTAAATCCGCCATTGGTGTTATCGGTAAAGACAACGTCTACACCTGCATTTGCCAAAAGCTCAGCCTGCTTGCGCAGTACCCAAGGGTCCTCGGTGGTATAGAAGCCGTAGATCGGCTCGTTCCAGAAGCAGTAACGGCCCGTGCCTATCCATGCTTCGTGGTTGTAATCGTTCTTTGCATCGGGATATTTCTTAAGCAGCTCGGTGGTATTGACCGCGCCTGCGGAAGCGGTTTCCTTGGTGTGCCAGGTCCAGTAGAACATAGCAAGAGTCTTTTCATCGCGAGGTGCGCCCACCTCGGCATTGGTCAGGGAAACTCTGCCAAGACCGTCGGTAAACACCCAAGTGTCGGGCAGAACCTCGTTTTGGTGGCTCAAGCTGTCCGAGGGAACCACAACGGGCTTCTCAGGCTCAACCACGGTCTGCGGCTCAAGCTCGAAGAAGGGCGTTTCGGGACGCTCGATAAAGGTCACGCGCATATCCCAGTCTCTTCTGCTCTCGGAGCCGTTGGTGTAAACGTAGCTGCCGTTATTCGAGTAGTCCTGTACCCATACGCCAACCTGTCCGCGCACGTCGTGAATACGCAGGAAGTATTCACCTGCAGGCAGCGGATCAAATGTCAGCTTGTTATAAGCGTTGTCGCGCAACGGATCAAAACGCTGCGTAACCAAAGGTTCGGACATGATCGTAGTGTCATAGTTGGTGTCCCATGCGTACAAGCTCAGCGTTGCAGCCGAGTCATTGGTGCTCCACGTGGGCATACAAACCTCCACGGCAGTAAATGCACCGCCAATGCCAAGACGGACAGCGTAGTCACCGGCAACGTTCTGCGCGCCTCTGTTTGCGCCCGAGCTGCTATGTACGTTGACCACTGCGCCTGCGGCAAAAACGGTCTGTACGCCTACAGCCGCCAGCATAGCCAAGCAAATGACCAAGCACAC
>JAZOLE010000033.1:0-6652 GCA_045652835.1 Eubacteriales bacterium
TGACCCATTTTGGGCGCTGATCCATACCCTATTCGGCCCGGAACCGGGCGCCAATATGCCGGAGGCGGCGGGGGGCCGGGAGGCTCGCTGCCGCTTCAGGCGTGGTTCGATTCGGTTGGCGACAGCAAAAACAAAAAGAGAGGTTCGATGAACCTCTCTTTTTGTTTTTGGTGGAGACAACTGGAATCGAACCAGTGACCTCTTGCATGTCAAGCAAGCACTCTAACCAGCTGAGCTATGCCTCCGAAGCGAGAGTATTATATCACACCTTTTTTCAAAAAGCAATACCTTTTTTGAAAAAAGTTCGAAAAGTATAAAAAATTATTAAGAACCGAAAAAAACACTTTGCTTTTAGGCGTTTTTATGGTATAATAGTGACATAAGCCAAGAAAAAGGAGGCAAAATATGCCCGAACAATATAAAATTCTGGTGGTGGATGATGAGCCCGACATTCGCGGGTTGCTCAAGATCGTGCTGGAAAAGGAAGGATACGAGGTTGTTGAGGCGCAGAACGGAGAGCAGGCTGTTGAGCTTGTCCTGTCCGATCCCACGCTTTCCTTGGTGATCATGGATATCATGATGCCTAAGATGAACGGTGTCAATGCCGCTGCCGAGATTCGTGCTGCGTCATCGCTGCCCATTCTGTTTTTGACCGCCAAGAGTGCGGACACCGACAAGGTCATGGCGTTTGGCAGCGGCGGTGACGATTACATTGTCAAGCCTTTCTATGCCACAGACCTCAAGCTGCGTGTCAGCGCGCTTTTGCGCAGATGGAATCAGTACCGCAACATGAATGATACCGCACAGGAGGAGGCGCATCGTGAGCCAGAGATCAACGCCGAGGAAAAGGCGGTATACCGCAACGGCGAAAAAGTTGCATTGACCGAGAAAGAGTTTGAGCTTTTCGCGCTGTTAAGCAGCGAGCGTGGGCGCACGTTCAGCCCGGTGGAGTTATACGAAACGGTCTGGAGGGAGGCGTATTTGCCAAGCTCGTCCAACACAGTATTGGTACATATCGCGAATTTGCGCAAAAAACTGGGGGATGACCAAAATATGATCCGCACCGTGTGGGGAAAGGGGTACGTCATTGACTAAAAAACCGAGAAAAAGAAAGTATCGCTCCTCGCTGATATGGAAGCATATTGCGGTTGTTTTGGTAGCCCTTACTATCGGATTTGCTGCATTTTTTGCACTCGCACCGCTATTTGAGTACGTCATTGAGCAGAAATACATGTCGGACGACAAGGAGCGAGAGAGAATTGAAGAGGTGCTTGTCAACTTCAAAAGCTGGGCTGAGCAGAGCAATATCAGTACCTCCAATATGGATGCGATCATCGACTGGACCAAGCAAAACAAAAACTTCAAGGTCATCGTGCTTGAGGGCATAGAATCGGATACCGTGCCGGATACGCAGAAATACGATTACAGCATTGAGGTCAACTTTTCCGACCAATCCGTGCTGGTGGCGGTGCAGGACTATGCAGAGACACTGTATCTGCTGGGAGACATCATTGCCGTAGGCGTTGCCATCTTTCTGTTTATTCTGATCGTCATTGTGTATTACCAAGCCGAGATCTCGCGCATCATGCGCCTGTCTCGTGACGTCAAAGCCATTGCAGGCGGCGATCTGCAGGGTAAGATCGGCAAAACGGGCAATGACGAGATCGCGCAGCTTGCCTGGCACGTGGACGGTATGAGAGATTCGATTGTGCAGAAGATGGAGGAAAAGGAGCAAGCTTGGCGCGCCAATCAGGATCTGATCACCTCAATCTCGCATGATATCCGCACGCCTCTGACCTCGCTGCTGGGGTATTTGGAGCTGATTGAGTCACACCAGGAAAACCTGACCGATGAGCAGAGAAAATATCTGTCGGTTTGCTCGGAAAACGCAGGCAGAATCAAGCGCCAGTCGGATGAGCTTTTCAATTATTTCCTTGCGTATGGACATAAGGACGAGGCTGTGCCGCTGGAGCGATACAACGCTGCGGTGTTGTTTGAGCAGCTGCTCTCCGAGCGGTTTATTTCGGCGGAGATGCATCGCGTGCAGCTGGAATATGAGGTCTCACCCGCGCTTGAGGGTGTGGGCGTTTATACCAACGTGGATTATCTGAGTCGAGTGCTGGATAACCTGTACAGTAATATTGTCAAATATGCCGATCATCAAATTCCGGCAGTATTCCGTGTGGAATACCGTGACCGCATGGTGGTCATGACGGGAGAGAACAAGATCGCCAAGCGTTCGGGCAAGGTGGAGAGCACCAAGCTTGGACTTTTGACCTGCGAGAGTATTATGCACAGCCTGCAGGGCAGCTTTCGTACGCAAAAGCAGGATGACACCTTTACGGTGGTGCTTTCGCTGCCGACCAAATAAAATAAAAAATCCGCCTTTCGGCTGGTTTTCATAAGGATGTTTACAAATTGTAGGGACCGGCGTCCTCGACGGTCCGTGACAAACATATTTCGGCAGAGAGATTGTTTTCTCTTCCGATTTGTGTTACAATGGAGTATATCGTAGGGCGGGGGCTTGCTCCCGCCGTGACACCCCACTACACCGAGAAGACGGCGGGAGTAAACTGTACAGTGTAATAAGATAGTATACAGGTAGTGTAAAGACATAGTATACAGTTATATGGTATAATAAGGCATCAAGATCCAAAGGAGAAGAAACAGATGCCTTGGAAGGAACGAACTGTGGAAGACTTAAGAAAAGAATTTGTGGAAGCAGCAGAAGGCTGCGAGAATTTCAGCAAACTATGTCGAGAATACAATATAACCAGAAATACCGGTTACAAATGGAAAGACAGATACAGTAAAGAAGAACCCCTGGCAGATAGAAGTCGGCGCCCAAACGTAATAGCAAACAAAATAGCCGAATCGATTGAAATACGCATAGTCGAAACTCGCATGCAGCATCCCGGTTGGGGTGCGAAAAAAATAAAGGCATACCACGAAAAAAGAGGCGTGGAAATGCCTTGCTTGAAAACAATCAATAACGTATTAAATCGGCATGGACTCATAGATCCTGAAGAATCCTTGAAACACAAACCATTCATACGGTTTGAGAAAGAAAAATGCAATGAAATGTGGCAAACAGACTTTAAGGGCGAGTTCAAAATGCAAAACGGAAAGTATTGTTTTCCGCTAGATATATTTGACGATCATAGTAGGTTTGTGATTCAAATCAAGCCATCGGAAAGCACATCCAATCTAGTATTGCCTACGTTTAGAGAGGCTTTTTACGAATACGGAATGCCCGACGCTATCCTCTCAGATAACGGTGCACAATTTGCGGGTTTCAGGCAAGGATATACTCAATTCGAGAAATGGTTAATGAACCATGATGTTTTGCCCATTCACGGACGTATTAAGCATCCTCAAACGCAAGGCAAGATCGAGCGATTTCATAAGGCTATGAATGACGAACTGCTTAAACATTACATCCCAAAGGATATCGCCGATGCAGAACGCGTTTTTGCGGACTGGCGCAGCTGTTACAACAATGAAAGACCACATGAAGCCTTGAATATGAAGTGTCCTGCAGAGATATACGTTCCCAGCCAACGCGCTTACGTTGATCTGATAGAAAAGTACGAATACGGCGGACAATATCACATAATCAAAGTGAATAGTTGGGGATATGCCCGTTTCAATCATCATCAAATCTATTTGAGCGAAACCATGAAAAACGAATACATTGAGTTTAGACCCAACTCCGACAATGATACCTTTATTGCTTGCTATAGAAACTTTGCTATCGCAGAATTTGACTTACATACAGGCAAACTTATACATCGCAAAATCAGCCGCCTTTGAGCGTGCGCCGCGTTTGGAAGTCTCTCTACGCTTCGCTCCGTTCGACTTCCAAACGCATTACCCTTGCTCCTTGGATGTGTATACCATGTCCTTACACACATTGTTTACAATCTTACTCTTGACATAAACCCCCGCCCTACAGGGGTACGGGCTTTGCTCTGTGCCTTTGTAATACAAATGCGAAACCTGCGATAAAACGATAGAGGGAAAGCAACTATGAAAATCAAACTGTTTAACAGAAAATTTCCGTTTAAGGATTCACCAAACACACTATGTATCACCTGTTGCCATATACTGAATGAAAATAAACCTGTACTTTATGTTTCGCACGACGATGATGGATGTTGGCAATTTTTATGTGGCGAACAGCATATTCAAGAAGATGCAAGGGTCGTTTCTTTGTCAGAAATTATAGTGCTTAATAAAAATATAGTTCAATTGTCCGATTTGAAACTCGGCGAGTATGCCGAAATGAAAAACAATAAATGGATTACCCATAAAAAACATAATATAGATAACCCCGACAGGCATTGAAAATCTGTCGGGGTTAATTATTTGTCTTCTGCGTTGCAATTATGCCTTTGCGGACCGTCGAGGACGCCGGTCCCTACAAGGAGAAATCAAACATCCTTATGAGAAGTAGCCCTTCGGCGGATTTTTTATTACATCAAGCGCATCGCGTTATTCCAAAAAATATCCTCTTTTGCCTGATCCGAGATGGGAGCTTGCTTGACGAAATTCTGCTCTCTCTCCTGACCCGACCAGGGGCAATCGCTGCCGTACAGGATCAAGGCGGGATCGTGTTTTTGCAGGATCTTATGCAGCAAGGGCTGGCGCTGGGGGAACGCACCCGACTGCGAGGTGTCAAGGTATACTTGCTTGCCGCAAAGCAGGTCAAGCACCTCCTGCTCGCAGTCAATACCGCCCATATGCGCTGCGATCAGGGTCAGCTCGGGAAAATTGTTCATCACGGTCTTGATATGCTTGGGTCTGCAATGCATGTGATCGGGGGAGTTGGGGTCGTAGCCTGCGTGCGTGATCAGAAACATGCCGTTGGCGATACAAAGCTCAAAAATGGGGTGCAGGACAGGATCGTCAAATTCCACGCGGATATAATCGGGGTGCAGCTTGAGTCCCTTGATGCCCGCATCCTTGAGCATTTTGATCTGCCCTTCAAGATCCTCGCCCTGCGGGTGCAGCGATCCCAGCGCGTAAAGCTCAGACTGCTCGCGCGCCAAGGTGCAGGCAAATGCATTGACCTTGGGCATTTGGTGCGCGTTGGTGGAGACGTTGCAGATCAGACTTCTGTCGACGCCGTGCGCATGCATCTGTGCAAGCACGCCTGCGGCAGTTCCGTCGGTGGTGGGGGAAAGTCCGCACTTTTTGGAAAATTCGGCAAGGTGGGCGATGGCGCGGGGCGCAAGAGCGTCGGGAAAACAATGGGTGTGGAAATCGAAGATCATAAAAAGCTCCTAGGAGTTGCGAAAAAGATTGAACTAATTATAGCACACGCACGGGCTTTGTGCAAGAATTTCTGCGAATAAAGTTCGGAAAATTTCGGGAAATGGCAAATGCGCACGGCTCATGTCGTAACGTGGCGAACGATTTTTGCGCCCAAACCCTTTGCAATACGAGAATTTTCGCAAATAAGTCTGTACAAATCGGACAAGTTATGTTATAATAAATAGTGTATGTGATTTGAAACCGATTCATTCAAAATTCTGTCGGAAAATTTCGAGGAAATCAAGGAAAGGTATGCATTATGGAAAACAACAAGAAGAATAAAGGCGCATCCAATCAACATAAGCAAAAGAAGCAGCATCCTGCCTCCGATCGTATGGATAAGTACCGCGCACCCAAGCCGCAAAAGCGCGACGAGGCGCTTGTGGATGAGGAGCAGGAGGACACGGGATTGGTCATCGGCAGAAACGCGGTACGCGAGCTGCTCAAGTCCGACAGAGAGATCGACAAGATTTTGGTCAGACGCGGAGACCGCGAGGGCTCTATCGTGGTGCTGGTCGCCCAGGCGATCGAACGCGGCATTCCCGTCGTTGAGGTCGATAAGGACAAGCTGGATCACATGGCAGGCTTTGCTCCCCATCAGGGCATCGTTGCCATGGCAGCACAAAAGGAATATTGCACGCCCGAGGACATTCTGGAGATCGCACGCCAGCGCGGTGAGGTGCCGCTGATCGTGATTGCGGACGGCATTACCGACCCCTATAATCTGGGCGCACTGATCCGTTGTGCAGAGGGGTGCGGTGCGCACGGTCTGATCATTCCCAAGCGCCGCGCCGTAGGCTTGACACCGCTGGTGTCCAAGGCATCTGCGGGTGCCGTGGAGCACCTTGCCATTGCCAAAGTTGCCAACATCGGCGCAACCGTACGCGCACTCAAAAAGGAGGGCGTATGGGTGTTTGCTGCCGAGGCGGGCGGTAAGCCCTATTATGAGACCGATTTCCGCGGACCCTGTGCGCTGGTCTTTGGTAGCGAGGGCAACGGCGTTTCGGATCTTGTGACCAAGGAGGCTGACGTGATCACCTCCATTCCCATGTACGGTAAGGTCAACTCCTTTAACGTATCTACCGCAGCGTCGGTTATTCTTGCCGAGGCTGCCAAACAGCACAGACAGGGCTGATATGCACGTGAATTTTTCAGAAAGGGGGCGGTAGCTTGGCAAAAAAGAAGCAGGAGTATTCCGGAGAGAGCGTAGACGAAATGGTTGCACGGCTCAAACAATCGTATGAAAGCACAGAGCGAGAAGAAGGCGACGACGCAGATCCCGAAGCGGATGACGAGGCGTTTGCACAAATGATCGTCGAGATGTTTGGCAATCAGG
>JAZOLE010000034.1:0-2477 GCA_045652835.1 Eubacteriales bacterium
GGGACCGTCTGCAATGACCTGACCCTCTTCCACGTACTGATCCTTGCTGACCAGAGGTCTCTGGTTAAAGCAAGTACCCTGGTTGGTACGCTTGAACTTGGAAAGCGTGTAAACGTCCTTGATACCGGTATCGGTAACAATCACGATCTTGTCACCCTCAACGCGCTCTACGTGACCTGCGTTCTTGGCTACGACAACAACACCGGAGTCAACCGCTGCCTTGTATACCATACCCGTACCAACGATGGGGCTGTCGGTTACCATCAGCGGCACTGCCTGCTTCTGCATGTTCGAACCCATCAGTGCACGGGAGTTGTCGTCGTTCTCAAGGAAGGGGATCATAGCGGTTGCTACGGATACCACCATCTTAGGAGAAACGTCCATATAGTCGATCTTGGAAACGTCGATTTCCAGAATCTCGGTCTTGTCACGCGCGGTGACCTTCTTGTTTACAAAGTGGCTGTTCTCGTCCAGCGGCTCGTTTGCCTGCGCGATGATGTAGTTATCCTCAACATCTGCAGTCATGTATTCCACTTCGTCGGTAACGATGTGCTCCATAGAGCCGTCTTCCTTCTGCAGGTGCAATACCTTGCGGTAGGGAGCCTCGATAAAGCCGTAGTTGCTGATACGAGCATAGGTGGTCAGATACGAGATCAGACCGATGTTAGGACCTTCGGGGGTCTCGATGGGACACATACGACCGTAGTGGGTGTAGTGTACGTCACGAACGTCGAAGGATGCGCGGTCACGGGAAAGACCGCCGGGACCAAGCGCGGACAGACGGCGCTTGTGGGTCAGCTCTGCCAGGGGGTTATTCTGGTCCATGAACTGGGACAGCTGAGAAGAGCCGAAGAATTCACGAATAACGGTTGCCACGGGACGGATGTTGATCAGCGCCTGGGGAGTCAGCTTTTCGTTATCCTGCGTGGTCATTCTCTCCTTGATGATCTTATCCATTCTGGAGAAGCCGATGCGCAACTGGTTCTGCAGCTGTTCACCAACCGAACGGATACGACGGTTGCCAAGGTGGTCGATATCGTCCACGGTACCAACGTCGTTAGCCAGGGTGAGAATATAGTTAATGGAAGCAAAGATATCATCCTTGGTGATGTGCTTGGGTGCAAGCTCACCAATTCTCTCCTTTGCAGCTTCCTTGATAGCGTCTACGTCGCCACCGCAAGCGTCAGCAATCTCGCACAGAACGGGAATGCTTACCTTACCGGTAATGCCGCAATCCTCCAGGTCAAAGCCGAGGATGTGCTTGGGCTCGATGGTGTTGTTGGACAAAAGCTTGATGACCTTGCCGTTATCCAGCTCGATGAACGCCTCGTTTACACCTGCATTCTCTGCCTCGATTGCCATGTCGCGGGTCAGCACTGTGCCCTTCTCAAACAGAACCTCACCGGTCAGGGGGCTGACAAGGTCAGCAGCCAGCTTGCGGTTCTTAAGTCTGGAGTGCAGAGCAACCTTCTTATTATACTTGTAGCGTCCAACGGGCGCGATGTCGTATCTTCTGGGGTCGAAGAAATAGTTATTGATCAGCTGCTGAGCAGATTCAACCAGCGGGGGTTCGCCGGGACGCAGCTTCTTGTAGATCTCCTTGAGTGCTTCCACGTAAGGAGTGGTGTGGTTACGGACAGCCAGATCCTCACTCTCGTCCTTATCAAAGGTAGCAGCAAGTCTTTCGTCCTCACCAAGCAGTGCATAGATCTCCTCTCTGGACTCAACACCCAGAGCGCGGATGAACATGGTCATGGGGACCTTGCGGTTCTTGTCAATTCTGACGTACATGACGCCGTTGGCATCGGTTTCATACTCCAGCCATGCGCCACGGTAAGGGATAACGGTAGCGGCATAGGTGCGCTTACCGGTCTTATCAATATCAAAGGAGTAGTACATGCCGGGAGAACGGATGATCTGAGAAACGATAACACGTTCTGCACCGTTGATGACAAACGTACCGGTTTCAGTCATCAAGGGGAAATCGCCCATGTAGATGTCGGTCTGCTTGACCTCGCCTGTCTGCTTGTTGGTCAGACGGACGTTGACCTTGAGCGGTGCGGCATAGTTGACGTCGCGCTCCTTGCACTCTTCTACGGGATACTTGGGCTTGGAATCCAGCGAGAAGGATACGAACTCAATGGAAAGGTTGCCGGAGTAGTCAGTGATGGGGGATACGTCACGCAGTACCTCCATCAGACCCTCATCTAAGAACCACTGGAACGACTTGGTCTGAACTTCGACCAGATTGGGGAGCTCGAGATTGAAGCGGGTGTTACGCGAGAAGGACTTTCTCACGTTCTGTCCGAGCTTTTGCTCTTTCAAATTGACCATGTAATTTTTCACTCCATTCAAAGTAGTTGGTAGCCCTTTCGGGCTTCCACGTCTTTTTTGTTATCTTTTTTGCATAAATCGCGCCAAAAATAACTGTGTATTTTGTCGCATTGGCAGTAAAACCCCATACTGCAAGCGATTAT
>JAZOLE010000035.1:0-10223 GCA_045652835.1 Eubacteriales bacterium
TGCTTGACGTTGCGGATGAATTTCCCGAGATCAAGTCGATCGGCCTGTAAATCAATCAAAGACAAAGCGAAATGCTCGTACGAGCAACTCGCTTTTTATACGTTATCCCACAAACGGGTTGGGCTTTGCCGCGTCCTTCATGCCGAAGATGACCGATCTCGGCTTTTTGGACTTGAAGATGGCAGAGCCTGCGACAATGACGTTTGCACCCGCACCGGTGCAGTAGCCCACGTTGTCGGGATTGATGCCGCCGTCCACCTCGATATCCAGCTTGAGTCCGTTGTCAGCGGCGTATCTGCGCAGCACGCGTACCTTGTCAAGCATGGGCATCATCATTTCCTGGCCGCCAAAGCCCGGCTCGACCGTCATGATCGTGACCTGTGAGACCTTGGACAGATAAGGGAAGACGGTCTCAACGGGTGTCTTGGGGGATACCGCAAGACCTGCCCGCATCTCGTGCGACGGGATCGCACGAATGACCGCCTCGGGATCGTCGGTGCTTTCGATATGGAAGGTGATCATGTCCGCACCCGCCTTGACGAATCTGTCTACGTAGCGAATGGGATCGTTGATCATCAGATGTACGTCAAAGATGAGTTTTGTGTGCTTACGAATGGACGCGACAAGCTCGGGACCAAAGCTGATGTTGGGAACAAACGCGCCGTCCATAATGTCAAGGTGCAGATAGTTTGCGCCTGCGTCCTCAACCTTTTTGATCTCATCTGCCAGGTGCGCGTAGTCGGCAGCCAGCAGGGAAGGTGCGATATAAGTCATAGTGTGTGTTCCTTTCTGTTGCAAAGTGTAGATTTGTGTCATACCATGTAGTATGGAAAACCCCTATAGCAGAGGCGGCAAGGACGTTTCATGTCAAGGATACAAGAGAAAAATGCCGCGGCTGCTGTAGTTTATATAGATTTGATCAGACAAACTGCGTGTGCGGCAATGCCCAGCCCTTGACCCGTAAAGCCAAGGTGCTCCTCGGTGGTTGCCTTGACGTTGATGCAGTCGGCATCACAGCCAAGCGCATGGGCAAGATTTTGCTTCATGGTCGGGATGTGGGGAGCGAGCTTGGGGGCTTGCGCGATCACGGTCGCGTCGATATTGCCGATGAGGTAGCCCTTTTCGGTCAAAAGCGCAGCCACGTGCTCCGCGAGCTTCAGGCTGTCCGCACCCTTATAGGCAGGGTCGGTGTCGGGAAAATGCTTGCCAATATCCCCAAGAGCCGCCGCGCCCAGCAGCGCGTCCATGACAGCGTGGGTCAGTACGCCGGCATCCGAGTGGCCGAGCACCCCTTTTTCATAAGGGATTTTCACACCGCCCAAGATCAGGTCACGCCCCTCGACTAAGCGATGAACGTCATATCCGTGTCCTACTCTCATGCCTTTCCCTCGCTTTCTTTCTTGCGCATATCCAAGATCAGCTGCGCGTAGGGCAGGTCGCAGGGCTCTGTGATCTTGATGTTCTGCTTGGAGCACTTGACCATTTTGACGGGGTGCTTCACAAACTCGATCAGCGAGTTGTCGTCGGTTGCGGTGAACTTGTGCTCAATGGCTGCATAGCTTGCTGCGAGGTACAGCGCGTGGCGGCATACCTGCGGCGTTTGCGCCTGCCAGCACAGTGCTCGCTCGGGCGTTTGTGTGATATAGCCCGCCTTGTCTGTCACCTTGATCGTATCGGTGGCGGGAATGCCCGCAGATGCGGCATCAGTCTTGTATGCCGTGCGGCAGACCTCGCTGATCTCCTCGGGGGTGGTCAGACAGCGTGCAGCGTCGGCAATCGCCACGTAACGCACCTTGTCGCTGACCGCCTCCACACCTGCAAGGGCGGATGCCTGTCTTGTCACGCCGCCCGCGACAACCGCGTGCAGCTTTGTAATGCCGTATTTTTGCTTGAAATCCCAATAAAGGTCAATTTCGTCCTGCTTGGCGGCCACTACGATCTCGCCAATGCAGGGCGTATTTTGGTAAGCAAGCAGGGTGTGCACCACCACGGGCTTGCCGCAAAGCTCAAGCATTTGCTTGGTCACCTCGCCGCCCATGCGCGTGCCGTTGCCCCCTGCCACGATTACCGCGGCAGTGTAGTTGCGCTTACCCGCCTCTTTACTTGCCGCACGCAGCACGTCAGCTGCGTCCTTGGCGGCATCCTTTGCGGTGTAGCTCATTTTTTCTCGCTTTCGTCAAGGGCATTGATAGCAGCCACACGGGGTGCGTGACGCTCGCCCTCAAATTTCTGATCAAGGAATGCATCTACCAAATCGCAAGCCACACCGTAGCCCACAACGCGCGCGCCAAAGCAAAGCACGTTGGCATCGTTGTGCATGCGCGTCATACGAGCAGAGAAGGTGTCCGAGCAGCAAGCAGCGCGAATGCCCGCGTGCTTGGTTGCGCACATGGACATGCCAATGCCTGTGCCGCAGATCAGAATGCCTGTGGTGAACTCGCCGCTCTGGATCTTGGTGCACAGAGCGTGCGCAATGTCGGGGTAATTGCAAGCGTCGGTGCTGTAGCAGCCAACGTCCAGCATTTCAACGCCCTTATTTGCCAAGTACTGCTTGATTTGCTCCTTGAGGGCATAGCCCGCGTGGTCGCATCCGATGACAATTTTGTTGATCAGCATGTTGATGTACCTCTCTTATACGTTTTGATTTGCAAGTCGTTCGTTTCTTTCGCGTTCAGCCTGCGAGGGACGCAGATAGACCACCGCAAGTGCGGTATCGTCTGTCGCTTCACCGCGCTCGTATGCGGCAAGACCGCACATGGCAACGCTGTAGCCGCTCTGCACGCGCAACTCCTCGGGAACAGGCAGGGCGGTCGTCTTTTCAAAGCCCTCGAGCGTAATGTCATAGCCGTCACCCACAAGGTAGACGGGCTGCTGCATCTGTGCAAGCTCCGCGTCAAGCTCGGCAATCGAGATAGCGCGGTCGGGGCAAAGACGGGTCAGCACACCGTTCTCGCAAGAGAACAGCGCGTTATACACCTGTGCGCGTCGCGCGTTCATAACAGGGCAGATAATGCCTGTATAGTAGCGCAGATTATACGCAAGAGCCTCCAGGGTGGAAACACCCGCGCAAGGAATGTCCTTACCAAAGGCCAAGCCCTTGACCGTGGCGACGCCGATGCGTACGCCCGTAAACGAGCCGGGGCCGTTGCTGACCGCGAACAGGTCAAGATCGTCGATCTCCCATTCGGCGCACTTCAGCGCGGATTCGATCATAGGCAGCAGCGTTTGGCTATGTGTATTTCCTGTGTTGAGCGTGTATTGCGCGATCAGCTTTTGATCCTCGCACAGCGCAACCGTGCCTACCACAGCGGTGGAATCAAGTGCCAAAATCTTCATCTGTCAGATCCTTTCTATCAAGATCTCGCGGCTGTCGGGACAAGCCGCATCGTTTTTGGTGATGGTTACGCGCAAATAATGCAGGGGCAGCGCGTAGGGGATCTTCTCGCACCATTCCGCAATGCAAATGCCGCGGTCGGGGTAATCGTCAAAGCCCATAGAATACAGGTCGTCCTCCGAGTCGATGCGGTACATATCAAAGTGGAAAAGCGAGGTCTTGGTCGCTTTGTTTCTGTATTCGTTGACCAAGGTAAAGGTAGGGGAGCGCACCAGGCTCTCGGGCGAGAGCACCGACGCAAAGCCGCGCGTAAAGGCGGTCTTACCCACGCCAAGGTCACCGTAAAGCGCCACAAAGCGGGGGAGTGCTTTATCTTGTATCAGCGCATTTGCAAGAGCTGCGCCCAAGCCCTCGGTTTGTTCGGGCGAGAGTGTTTGCTTGCAAAGCGGGAAAGTGGTAATCAAATTCATTGTATTCATCCTGTCAAAACACTTATTCAAACTAATTATAACACAAAAAGCCCTTATTGTAAAGGGCTTTTTGTATTTTGCTACTGTAAAATCATATCTTGCAGATCAGGTAGACTGATCAGTCCGTAGTATATGGTATACTCGTTCATTTCATTATACTCACTATATTGATCCATGATCATAACGCGCATGACCTGGTCGTAATACGTATCAAACTCCTCTTTGAGCATGTAATTGTCTACACGTGTACCGTCCGATCTCACGGTATAAAGCTTGTAGGGCACGTAGAATTGCCCGTCAAGCTCGATGCAGGGGAAGGTATAGCTGTCGGAGTACTCACGATCTGTAGTAAAATACGCAGTTTCAAGGCTTGTGCGATTGAGATAAATATAGCTTTGATCGAAAACGACAGCGGGCCATACATTGATACCGTCTGAAAATTCGGGGGTGTACGGCGTGTAATGCTCGACGTTCTCTGTTATACCGCCTGCAGGACCGATGTCACGGCAGTCAACAGCTCTGTTGACTTGATATGCTCTGATCAGGCGCATGCCGTTATAGCTTTCTGCAATTTGCTCGGGGCGGTCATATTTGACCCAAGTATATTCCTGAACGCAACAAAAGGCGAAGCTTTCATATTCAGGGTCCTCGTGCGTGGGATTGTAGTATGCACAAACAAAATAGTAATTCTCGGCATCGAACTTGACGAGCAATGGATGCGCATTGTAGTACTTGATATTGTAGAGCTTGATGGAAAATGAGGTAGGGGCAGGGTGAACGAAGTCTCGTTGCTCTTCCATATAGTCGATTATCTCAAGAATCAGATGCTTACTGATCCCCGATATGTCGAGTCAATCCGATCTGTCGTATTGTATGTCGGCTGCGTGTATCTTGACAACCTCATCTTGGGAAATACTCAGAAAATAGAAGAGACCGTCAATCGGATATACGGCGATTTTGGTGTTATCGTTGTCATCGTTGGTTTCAATTAAGCAGCAGGCTGCTGTTTGTTGGATTCTTTCTATGAGCGCATAAGTGTTGGAAGGGAGCTGTTGCCAGTATTCAGGGAACGTGGGATGATATGGCACGTTAAACGAAATATTGTTGTACCAAGTGCTATTTGCGGAAACCGAGCCTTGGTTTATAGACATGTTTATATCGTATGATGAGGCGGTCGGGGATACTGACCCGCACACGTACTGTGCCTTAAAAGTGATCTTTTGCAAATAGGAATCCTGCACAATCTGCTCAAAAGCGTCGTCGTAGCCATACAAGTAGTTTTCGGGAGGATCGATTGGGAGCGGATCGGTCGTCTGCTCCGAATTGCTTGCGTCGGTTGTCACAGTGTCTGTCCCGACTTGGCTCTGGGGTTTTTCGGGCGTGCAGGCGCGTAGCAGCATACTGCCCAGAAGTGCACAGGCTCCCAAGAATATCACAAGATATAATGACAAAATAAGAGAAATGAAAACCGGCTTGCGATTGCCTTTTTTGCCTTTCATTTTCTGCACTCCTTTCCCCTGACTTCTACTCCCAGTATAACACAAAAAGCCCTTATTGTAAAGGGCTTTTTGTATCAAAGATTTGATTTTATTGCTTGTCGGTCTTGGGTCTGTCCGAAACCTGCTCGCGCGTGCCGTCGGGGCGCACGATGATCGTGTTATCCAAAATACCGGTCATGGATGCGCGGAACTCGCGAATATACTCGGTGCGCAAAGCGGCTCTTTCTTCCAACTCCTCGGGGGTCAGCTGCTCGCCTCTTTTCACCTTTGCCGCAAGCTCGTTGATTCGGTTGAGTTTTTCTTTTTCCATATTGTCTATGCTCCTTAGTCTGCGGTGTAAAGCTTGTACAGATCAGCGTACATGCCACCCTTTTCTGTCAATTCCTTGTGCGTGCCCTCTTCCACAATGCCGTCCTGCGTCAGCACCACAATGCGATCTGCATTCTTAATGGTGGTCAGGCGGTGGGCAATGGTAATGGTGGTTCTGCCCACGGTCAGCTTTTCAATCGATTTCTGCACCAGACGCTCACTTTCGTTGTCAAGCGCGCTGGTTGCCTCGTCCAGAATCAGGACGGGCGGGTTCTTGAGGAACACACGCGCGATGGATACGCGCTGACGCTGACCGCCCGAGAGCTTGAGTCCGCGCTCACCCACGTAGGTGTTGTAGCGGTCGGGCAGCTGCTCGATAAATTCGTCCGCGCCCGCAAGCTTGGCTGCCTGCATGATCTCCTCATCGGTCGCGTCCGGCTTACCGTACGCAATATTGTCGCGGATGGTGCCCGAGAACAGGTATACGTTTTGCTGTACGATACCGATGTTCTGTCGCAGCGAACGCATGGTGACGTCCTGAATGTTCTGCCCGTCAATCAAGATCTGACCGCCCTGCAGCTCGTAGAAGCGGGGGATGAGCGAGCAAAGCGTGGTCTTGCCGCAGCCCGAAGGGCCAACCAGTGCCACGTTCTCACCCGCACGCACGTGCAAGCAAAGATCGTTGAGCACGTTTTGCTTTTTGTCCTCCTCGTAGCGGAAGGTGACCTTATCCAGCACAATGTCGCCCTTGACGTTTTCCAGTACCTTGGCATCGGGCTTGTCCTTGATGTCAGGCTCAACGTCCAAGATCTCGGAGAAGCGTTCAATGCCGGTCATACCGCGCTGGAACTGCTCGGTAAACTCCACAATGCGGCGCACCGAGGTGAACAGCGTGGAAACGTACATCAAAAATGCGATATAGTCAGCTGCATCCAACTGGATTACGGGATTTTCGGCAATCAGCAAAAGTGCGCCTGCAACCACGACAACGATGTAGAGAAGACCCTCAAAGAAGCGCGTGGATGCTTGGAACATACCCATAAAGCGGTACATGATGCCTTTGATGCCCAAAAACTTATTGTTACCTTGTCTGAACTTTTCAATCTCGGTACCCTCGTTGGCAAATGCCTTGACCTCGTGAATACCTAAGAGGCTGTCCTCAACCTGCGAGTTGAGCTCGCCAACCTGCGAACGCGAGAGGCGGAATGCCTCCTTCATCTTGCCGTTGAACGAGATCAGCACCAGCACCATCACGGGAATGAGCGCAAAGGTGATCAGCGCAAGCACGGGGTTGATGACCAGCAGAATGATAAAAGAACCGATGATCTTAACGCCTGCAATGAAAAATTCCTCGGGGCAATGGTGCGCAAATTCGGTAATATCAAACAGGTCGTTGGTAATACGCGACATCAGCGTACCGATCTTGGTGTTATCAAAGTAGGAAAAGCTGAGCTTTTGCAAATGCCCGAACAGGTCGCGTCGCATGTCTGTTTCCATTTTCGCGCCCACGATATGTCCGCGGTTTGCCATGTAGTAATAGGCAACCGTGTCGATCAGGCGCATGAGCAGATATACACCGCCAAAGGTCAGGATCATGCCAACCGTCAGCGAAATGGGCGTTTGTTGTGCAGCGCCCGTGATTTTTCGTACGATAAGCGGAAGTGCCAGCTCGCACATGGTGGTCAGCGCAGCACAGCAAAGGTCAAAGACCAGGTCCTTTTTGTAAGGCTTGTAGTAGGGAAGAAACCGTTTGATCGGATGTGTCTTCTTGGTTTGATTTTTTGCCATGACACAAACTCCTTTCTGTATGATGGGGGCTGTTGTGTTGACAACAGCCCCTCGGGGTATTTTAGGCTCTCAGAGCAATACCCAGCTTGAACTTGAGGTCGTTGATGATCTTCTTGGAAATCTTGTCAGCTTCCTCAACAGTCAGGGTACGGTCAGCAGCGCGCAGGGTGACACGGAATGCAACGCTCTTGTTGCCTGCGCCCAGCTTTTCGCCGCGGAAAATGTCAAACAGCTCAACGTTTTCAACCAAAGCGCCGCCTGCCTTTGCGATCACGTTCATGATCTTGCCAACCTCCAGCTCCTCTGCGCAAACAAACGCGTAGTCACGGGTTGCAGCGGGGAACTTGGGCAGCGGCTTGTAGTCGGGCTCGGTGTTGGATACAGCGAAGAGTGCGTCAAAGTCGATCTCTGCGCAAAGCACGGGAATGCTCATGCCGTAGTTGTCAGCCACAACGGGGTGGATCTGACCGAATACGCCAAGATACTTGCCGTCAGCGGTGGTCACGATAGCGCATCTGCCGGGATGGTAAGAGGGATTTTCGGTGCAAGAAGTGTACTGTGCACCCTTCACGCCTGCCATGGTCAGCAGATTTTCAACAGCGCCCTTCATGTCGTAGAAATCGGCATCGCCGTACATGCCCACGGTGACAACCGTCTTTTCCTCGGGCAGATTTGCGGGATCTGCACCGGGCAGGTAAATGGTAGCCATTTCAAACAGACGTACGTTCTGATTGGAGAAGTTGTTGTTTCTCTGCAGTACTTCCATCAGCGAAGGCAGCGCGGTGGTACGCATGACGCTGGTGTCCTCGCCAAGCGGGTTGGAGATGACAACCGAGGTGCGCAGAGCGCTGTCTGCAGGCAGTGCGATAGCGTCATAGTACTTGGGGCTGATGAACGAGAAGGTCTGGATCTGCGAGATGCCCATACCGTACATCAGCTGCTCGGTAGCAACAAACAGCTTCTGCTTGGGCGTACGCATGCCCTGCGTGGTCTCTGCCTTGATGCAGGAGGAGGGAATCTTGTCATATCCCCAGATACGAACGATCTCTTCTGCAATGTCCTGCATGCAGCCAAGGTCGCTTCTGAAGGAGGGCACGTAAATATTGCCGTTTTCCACGCGGCACTCAAGGGTTGCGAGAATGTCGATCATGGTCTGCTCGTCGATCTCGGTGCCAAGGAACTTGTTATACTTATCGGGGGTGAAGGGAAGGATGACCTGCTCCTTCTTGGTGGGATATACGTCGATCAAGCCCTCGACCACGTCACCTGCGCCAAGCATCTCTACCAGCTGGCAAGCGCGCATCAAGCCGGGCAGGCAGTTTTCTGCGTCAAGCCCCTTTTCAAAGCGTGCGGAGGACTCGGTTCTCATGCCGTTCTTCTTTGCGGTCACGCGTGTGTCGGGACCGGAGAAGCAAGCGGACTCGAATACAACGGTTACGGTGTCATTCTCAATTTCACTGTTGAGGCCACCCATAACGCCTGCCAGTGCGCAAGCCTTATTCTGGTCTGCGATAACCAGCATGGAAGAATCAAGGGTGTGGCTGATATTGTCAAGAGATACGAATACCTCGCCATCGTTTGCGCGGCGTACGTTGATCGCCTTGCCCTCGATCTGCTTGTAATCAAACGCGTGCATGGGCTGACCGTACTCGAGCATAACGTAGTTGGTAATGTCAACGATGTTGTTGATGGGGCGAACGCCTGCAGCACGCAGACGTCTGCGCATCCATACGGGAGAGGGAGCGATCTTGACGTTCTTGACTACCTTTGCAGCGTAGCGGAAGCAAAGCTCGGGCGCGCTGATGCCTACGGACAGATAGTTGTCAATGTGGTCGCCGTCATTCGTGCCCTTGACAGATACAGGGGGGATATGCCAATCCAGCTCCATGGAAGCGGCGGTCTCGCGTGCAAGACCGATGACGGACAGGCAATCGGGGCGGTTGGAGGTGATCTCAAACTCGACCACCGTGTCGCGTACCATTTCAACGTCGCAGACGTCCTGACCGATGTACTGTGCGTAGCTTTCGGGCAGGATCCAGATGCCGTTCTCCTCGTCACCGGGGCAGTCATTGGTGGTCAAGCCAAGCTCGGCAAAGGAGCAGAGCATGCCGTTGGAGTCAACACCGCGCAGCTTACCTGCCTTGATCTGCTTGCCCTCAGCCACGGTTGCGGGAGCAACTGCTGCGGGAACGATTGCGCCGACAAATACGTTCTGCGCACCGGTTACGATCTGTACGGGGGCATCTGCACCAACCTCAAGCTGGCAGATCCAAAGGTGATCGGAGTCGGGGTGACGCTCCATTGCGAGCACCTTACCCACAACAACGTTAGAAATTTCCTCTGCGAGCACCTCAAAGCCCTCAACCTTAGAGCCAGTGTCGGTCATGCGGTCGCAGTACTTCTTGGTGTCCGTAATCTTATCCGTATCAATATAATCGTGAAGCCAATTGAATGAAAGATTCATATCTGTACTCTCCTTTCTCAGAACTGCTCAAGGAAACGCACGTCGTTCTCATAGAACAAACGAATGTCGTCTACGTGATACTTGAGCATTGCAATACGCTCGATACCCATACCGAACGCAAAGCCGCTGTATTCCTCGGGGTCAATGCCGCACATGGTCAGCACGTTGGGGTGTACCATACCTGCGCCCAAAATTTCGATCCAGCCCTCGCCCTTGCAAAGTCTGCAGCCCTTACCGCCGCAAGCAAAGCAGGAAACGTCCACCTCAGCACTGGGCTCGGTGAAGGGGAAGTGGTGGGGACGGAAACGGCAGCGGGTGTCCTCGCCAAACTGTGCCTTTGCAAAGGTCTCCAGCATGCC
>JAZOLE010000036.1:0-15620 GCA_045652835.1 Eubacteriales bacterium
CCGCGCTTGCAGGCATGGCAAGCGTGACGGTTATGACAAAGACCGAGGTGTACGTGGTGGCGGACGTTTCGTATTCCGCCAACCGCAATCTCGATCTGATCGATACCTATATTGCCGAGCTGCAAACCAAGCTGCCCGAAAACAGTACGGTGGGGCTTGTGTGCTTTGGCAAGGACGCGGTCTGCGTGAGAAAGGCAGGGGAAGAGCCCTTGCCCGGTATCAAGGATGCGCAGGTCGACGACAGCGCCACCGACATTGCGGGCGCGCTGGAGTATACCGCCACTCTGTTTGGCGAGGGCGTGATCAAGCGCGTGGTACTGCTGACCGACGGCAAACAGACCGATGCCGACGGCACGAGCGCGCTGATCTCGGCAATCGAGCATTTGTATGCCGAGAATATCGCGCTGGATACCGTTTACGTGGATAATAACGTGGGTGCTGACGTACTTGAGGTGCAGATCGGTGGAGTGGATCATACCCCCTCTACGTATCTTGACCACCGCACCACCGCCGACGTGCTGGTGCAAAGCAGCACCAAGACCGATGCCATCGTTTCGCTTTGGTCGGGCGACCGTCAGCTGCAGCAAAAGGCGGTAGCCTTGGACGTGGGCTACAATCTGGTCAATTTTATCACCGATACCTCGGTTGCGGGTGAATTTGACTACGAGGTGCGTGTACAGGTACAGGGCGACCATTCGCCGCATAACAACAGCTACTTCTTTACGCAGCGCGTGACCGAGACCTTGCGCGTGCTGCTGATCACCTCTTCTGAAGCGGATGCACAGGCGGTGCGCGCGACCTTTGGCGCAAATGCCGAGATCGACGCATACGTAAACGATCCGGACGTGCCTTGCACCATCGAGCAGCTGTGCGCGTACGATCGTATCGTGCTCTCAAACGTGGACGTGCGCGAGCTGAAAAATTATACCGCGTTTGTGGATAGCGTGGATCAGGCGGTTTCGCTGTTTGGCAAGAGCCTGATCACGATTGGTGACACCTACATTCAGAACAAGACCGACGATACGCTCTCGGCACTGGAGGATATGCTGCCCGTACGCTTTGGCAACGATGATGCAGACCCCAAGCTGTATTGCCTGGTGCTGGACTCTTCGCGCTCCATGCAAATGGCGTCCAGACTGATCATGACCAAAAAGGCGGCTGTCAAGTTCCTTGACCTTTTGAACCCCGAGGATTACTTGATGGTTATCTCCTTCTCGGGTGAGGTGTATATCGAGCAAATGCCCACCGAGGCAAAGAACAAGGAGCAGGTTGCCGAGATCATCAATGGCATTCAGCCTACGCAGGGTACTGTCATCGGTGCTGCGCTCAAGGCTGCGTTTAACCAAATGAAATCACTTTCCTTCTCGGAAAAGCAGGTGGTGCTGATCAGTGACGGCATGTCCTATTCGGCAGAGCCGGATGATGCAGCACAGATGGCAAACACGCTGTATCAGGCAGGCATTGTGACCACGGTCATTAACACCAGCTGTGCCGAGGGTACGGAAAATATGCAAAAGATCGCAAACTACGGCCGCGGCAGCTACTATTGGCTGCAGGACGAGAGAGATCTTGATGAGCTGATCTTTGGCGATGTTGCCGACGAGGTGACCGAGACCGTGATCGAAAAGCAGGTGGCGGTCACCATCAAGGATCAAAAGGACGAGGTCATGAAGGGAATCTCGCATCTGCCCGACGTACACGGTTACGTGTATGCCAAGGCAAAGGCGAGTGCCAAGACCGTGCTGAGTGTTCCTTACACCAAGGCAAGCGGCAGCGTGATCGATGCACCGCTGTACGCTTATTGGAAATACGGCAACGGCAGAGTGGCATGCTTTACAAGTGCCATCAGCGGCGAGTGGGCAAAGGATTGGCAAGGGGAGGACGGCATGCGCTTTGTGTCTGCCATGGCATCTGCCAATACCCCCACAGAGCGCATTGACTACCCTTATACGCTGACCGTGTCCTACGACGGTACCATGGCGCGTATGGAGTTGGTGCCTGCCACGCTCAATCCGTACGCCACCGTGCAAATGCGCATCACCACGCCGGACGGAGAGGTGATCGACGTGCAGCCTGTGTTTGACTCGCAGCGTTATGCGCATGAGTTTGCGGCGTCTGACGTGGGTAAATACCGCGTGGAGATCACGTATGCATACGATAAAAACGCGTTTGTGTCCGAATCGGTATTCAATATTTCCTATTCGCCCGAGTATGATGCTTTTGTGACCTTTGACCCTGCGGAGCTGCATAACGCGATCCGCAACAGAGGAACGCTGAGCGAGGGCAGCGTGCCCGAGCTTGTCAATGACCCCAACCGTCTTTCTACCTATTCCATCTACTTTACCGTGCCGCTGCTCATTGCGGCTGCGGTGCTGTATATCGTGGATATTTTTGTCAGAAAGATTACCAAGAACGATATTGTGAGCCTGTTTCGGTTCAAAAAACGCGTGTGAAAGGAGAGTGCCTATATGAAACGCTGGATAACGGCTTGCCTTGCGCTGGCGGCTCTGTTGAGCTTTGGCGCCTGTGGGCAGTACAATGAAGCAGTAAGCACTCCCGAGCAGGATACGACCGAGCAGACCACCACCGCGCCCGAGAGCGAGACACAGCCAACAGAAGCACCGTACACGGTCACCCTGACCCATAACGGCAAGGTGTTTTCCGCTGCCAATGATATTTTGGCGCAATGGACCGACGGATATAGCTATCACACCGCTCCCTTGACGGACGGAAAAGCCGAGATCGGTGCTTTGGACGGTGATTTCCGCGTCACCCTTTCGGGCTTGCCCGAGGGATATACCTACGACCCCAACGCCTATACCGCCACAACCGATGCGCGTGACGTGGAGATCGAGCTGCATCGTGTGGAGGTGCCGCGCGGCGCAGGCTCGGACGAGTACCATTGCATTGCTTTGGGCAAAACGGGCTACTACCGCGCACAATACGCGCGCGCAGGGCAGCAGATCTTCTTTGAGTTCATTCCCACCTCTGCGGGTACGTACGTGCTGGAATCTCTTGTCGATACCGCTGCGCAGCAGTATAATCCCGTGCTGATGGTGTACGTTGGCTCTTCGCAGTTCAAGCTGTTTGATCACGAGCAGGACGGCGGCGGAGCAGAGAACGGCTATACCAAGAATTTCCGCTATGAAATGCGCGTGGATGACGATGAGATCGGCTCGGTATTCACCTTTGCCGTTCGTCTGGACGCCAAAAGCGATGAATTTCCGCAGACCGTGGATTTTTCGATCAGGCTGGAGTCCACCTATAACAGACAGGACACCGTGGCAATCATGCAGGTGCCTACCGATATGTACGCCTTGATGTTCGGGCATATCAACGCCTTGCGCAATATGACCGAGCAGCAGTTCATTGAAGCTGTGGGCGCATACGGTGCACAGGGAACGCAAGCCTATGAGGCGCTCAAGGCTTTGAAGTTCAGCACCGACGAGCAGGAATTTGCGCAATCGGTACAGAATTTGTACGCGGTCATGCGCGAGAGCCGCTTTGATGCGGTGGCAAGCTATCTGCGCGGTATTTATGACGGCGCAGGCGCATACGTGGGCGCAGAAACTGTCAAGGATGGCAGAAACGTGTTTGACGGAGATTGCTACAAGCTCAATCCCGCAACAGGTGTATACCACGTGTACGACGAGAAAAAGTATGCGTCAAGCAATGGCTTTGGACCCATGCTTTACGCGGATATTACCGTGCCCTGCAGATTTTTGGATACTGCATTCCCTCAGATCGAGTATATGGGCAACAAGGCGTTGACCGTGGCAGACGGTACCAAGAATTACAAGCAGTTTATCGAGGGCTATGACGCGCTGATCATAGACCCGCCCAGCCTTGATCTCGGGCCGTATTTCTGCGTCAGCGTTTGCCCCTGCCGTACGCAGGGCAGATGCGAGGGCGCGTGCCTTGTCAGCTGTCAGTACTGTCACGTGGATTGCCGCCGTCTTGAGCCCATGCAGATGCGCGGACTCGGATATGCGGACGTGACCAACCGTGACGGCAAATTCCCGGTCACACCCGAGCTTAAACAGTTTTTGCAGGAATACAGCTGCACGCAGCTTTTGTTCCGTGACGGCAACGGCTGGGTAGAGGAAAATCCCAATATCAAGGTGGACGCAATGGAGGACGATCAATGGTTGTTCGCCTGCGGCTACTACACTAACTAACAACAAGGAGCAAAACCATGAAAAAACTTTGCTTACTCGTATGCATGTGCCTGATGCTTGCAGCCTTGCTGGTTGCATGCAATACGGGCACAGAGCCGGATGCACATACGCACACTTATGCAGATGATTGGTCATTTGACCCGGATAACCACTGGTATGCAGCTACCTGCGAGCATGCCGAGGAAAAAGCCAACGTTGGTGCGCATCAGGATGCTGAGAACGATGGTGTTTGTGACGTTTGCGCTTACGGCAGCGATCACGAGCACACCTTTGCCGAGGATTGGAGCACCGATGGCGAGAACCATTGGCATGCTACCACCTGCGGACATGACGTCAAGGGTGAGACTGCCGCACATGTTGACCAGAACAACGATGATGCTTGCGACGTTTGCGGACAGCGCGGCGGATGCGAGCATCCTGTGGCAGCTGATGCATGGCTGTCGGATGCCGCGGGGCACTGGCACGGTGCAACCTGCTCTCACAATATCAGGCACGATGCAGCGCCGCATACCGATGCGGACAATGATGGCGCATGCGACGTGTGCGCGTGGACAGATCCCGATCACACCCACACCTATAAGACCGAATATTCCTTTGACGGTGCAGGACACTGGTTTGACGCGGATTGCGGTCACACCTTAAAGGGGGAAGAGCAGTCACATACCGATGCCAACAACGATGGCGCGTGCGATACTTGCCCCTGGAATGACGGCTGTGCGCACGAATACAGCACGCTTTGGAGCGTGAACGGCACGCACCACTGGCATGACGTTGTGTGCACGCACACCTTTGCTCCCGCAGATATGGCAGAGCACACCGATGCAAATGAAGACGGCGTTTGTGACGTGTGCGATTACCTTGACCACGAGCACACCTACGATACCCAAAAGTGGACGTTTGACGCACTCTCCCACTGGCATGCTGCCACCTGCGGCTGCTCGATCAAAGCAAACGAGGCTACGCATACCGATGCCAACAACGATGGCGCGTGCGACACCTGCGAGTGGAACGACGGCTGCCTGCATCCCGTGAGCGATGCTTGGACGTATAGCGACACGCACCATTGGCATGGCGTGATTTGCACGCACACGATTGCTCCTACGGATAAGCAAGAGCACGTTGACCGCAATCTGGACGGCAATTGCGATGCTTGTGACGCGTGGGATCTGTTGCACACGCACACCTATGCAAACACGCTGACCGTGGATGCGGACACGCACTACTATGCTGCTACCTGTGAGCACAGCGGTGCGCGCAAGGATGAGGAGAAGCACACCGATGACAATGGCGACGGCAAGTGCGACGTTTGCTCGGGTACTGCCTCTTTGCAGATGGTGATCGACAAGGTCACCTCGAATGCATCTGCGGACAAGGTCAAAGAGGGTACGGTGATCAATACAAGCATTTATCACTTTGAGGACGTCGCAGAGCCCTACGTTTCGGTTGAAACCATTTTTTACGAGTTCGGTGACGGATACCTGTACACCAATGACGGGATTTATGACCGCTGGTTTACGCTGCTGGAGGATGGCACGGTGTTTGCCGCACGTATGATTGACGGCGAGTACGAGTCGGAGTCCGGCACAATAGATAACATGGCAGGCTACCTTTTCAACGGCCACTTCCTGTATTATAATATTGAAGCGTACGGCGTTGAGGCGCTGCTTTACAACCTGTATGCATATGCACAGGAAAACGCAAGCGAGCTTACGGCTCGTTATGATGCCGGAAGCGGTGCATACGGCTTTGACTTTGTGTACGATAACGGCTATGAGTCTTTGTATTTCGTTACGGTTTGGTTTATCTTTGAAGATGACGTGATCACCGAAATGCAGATCTCCTCGCTTGTGTATGGAGTCTTTGCGCAGAATGAGTACGGCAAATATTACGTTGCCAAGGATGCAGATCCCGATTACGAGTACGAGCTGGTGATCTCCCAGACCGTAGGCAAGAGAACCGCTGTCAATGAGAACGGTCCCGAGAAATTCCTGTATACTTCGTTTGACTTTGCGGATAAGCAAGGCACGCTCTACGGCGATACCATCTATCTTGAACCCGGTCAGGCGATCAATCTGTATTTTGCAAATGCCAATCCCACAACTGCAACGGCAAAGCTGGATTACGTTGACGTTATCACAAGCGGCAAGAGCAGCCAGATCTACAGCTACACTTCCTGGGACGGCGATTACGTATACCTCAAGGGCATTGCGGCAGGCACGTACACGCTGACCGTGACCTCGACTAACGTCACTAAGGTGATAACCGTTGTGGTGGGTACGCCCGAGCTGAAGGGTCTTGCACCCGTGATCTACTATAAGGATTTCTCCGGTCTGTATACCACCACGGTGGGTACGGCCTACACCCTGTACGCAGGACAGACGCTGTATTTTGATGCAATTGCCAATCCCACAGCTGCAGCTGCAGGCTTCAGCGCAAGCGTGAGCGGCGGAAGCTTGGGCAGCGCGACCATCACCTATGGCTCCGACGAGGTAAGCGTCAGCACCTTTACTGCCGATGCGGGCACGTACGTCATTACGCTGACCTCGACCGAAAACCCTGCCATTACCACTACGCTGACTGTGCAGGTGGTCCCCGCACCCACTGTTTCCGACATTTTAAGCGGCTCTTACATGGCGGATATCTATGACTTCAGTACCGGCGAATATTCCTCCAGCAGCATTATGGTTACCTTTGCGCCCACAACTGCAGGTGCTACCCATGGCACGGTGACCGTTGTCAGAAACGAGCAGACGGAGGTGCTTTCTTACCGCTTTGAGAGTGGCGAGATTTTGCTTGAGCACGTCTCGGGCGATGCATTGGGATACACGCTTTCGCTTAATGAGCAGTTCTCGCTCATCATAGGCTGGGTCTATGACGAGGAGGCAAGAGAGCAGGTACTCTTAGAGTACAATTATGCAAATCGCGTATTTTCCGAAACATGGGTATCTGCTGACCAAATGGTTACGCAGGACATGTTCCTTTACAGCTTTGTTTTCTCCGAGGGCTACGTGCACGATGCGCAAAACAGCACTTATCCCGATATGATGTATAGCGTGGATAATCAAACGGGCGAGATCTCTGTGACTTTCCTGGATGACGTGACCGATACGGCACTTGCAAGTATTGTGAGCATGACGTTTGATCCCGATGCAAACACCATTACGCTGGTGCTTGCCGAGCAAACCATCATTTTGACCCCTTACGCGGGTTGGTAAGAAAAATCCCCACTTTCCATGGAAAGTGGGGGTTTTTTTGGTTTAATTCTTCATTACTTGCTTTCTGCCAGAACGCGGCGCATACGTGCGATAAAATCGTCGGTGTCGGCGTTGCTTTGCATGGGCAGCTCCAAGGGTGTGGAGGTATTGATGCACAAAAAGCAGGACGTCACCGTGCGCGTGTTTTTGCCAAAGGTCAGCTTGGTCTGCTTTTCGGCAATCTCAATGCTTTCGATTTCGGTGTAGGGGATCTCGTATACCTGCGTGTCGCACTCGTCAGAGAGCAGCGCGAAGCGGCGGTGCACAACATAAAGAGAGGTGTCCAACGCATAAATCAGAGTGCTTTCCAGCTTTTCGGTGCGAATGGTGCCGCTTTTGGCGTACTTGTGCATCAGCGCGTCATCGTATATGTAGTTTTGCACCTTGATCATAGGCACTTGCTTGAGCATACGCTTAGCGAATTTGGGGTTTTCCACCAAATCAACCTCCATGCCCTCGGTCAGCTTGGCAATGCAGGTGTCAATGTCCGCATCGGTCACGCGACGCGAAGCACCGATCAGCGCAAGCACAAGGCCTACCGCTGCAAGGATCGAGGCGATTACGTACACGACGTAGTTGTATGTCACAAAGTACAGCACAACGCCAACTACCAGCATGCCGATGCCAAGATAGAGCGGTGTGTCGCTCTTGGTGAAATAATTGAGGTTTCTTTTGAGTTGCTTTTGATCCATAAACGTTTCCTTTCGTTTGTTGATTCTGTTTATATTATATATCCCAAAACGTCCCGCGTCAATGACGCGTTGGTTGAGTTTGGTTCAACGCATAAGCGACCTTGCTATACTATCATGACACAAAATACGGGCAAAAGGTTGGGTGCGGAGCAAATTATTTTGCGCAGCGCGAGATAATTATTTGCGATAACCGCAGTTTTTAGCAATTCTCACAAGTCCGACTTGCTCACATGCAGCTACACCGAGAGGTGAATCGTCCTCGTATGCGTTAGAGTTGCCAATCGTGGCATTATCTTTCAAGCAGCTGTCAATTGCATATTTCCACATCAAATCAATTGCTTTTTCTTCATCGATGTTGTCAAGGGTAAAGATTGCGCCGATATCGTATTTTCTAAGCTCGCGGATCTGATCAAGCGAGGGCATGGCAAGGCAAATCAGTTCGTTGTTTTCAATAATACCCATCGGCTTCATGCCTGCATTGCCTTTTCCGTCAAAGTACATTTGGATTGCTCTGACATGGCACTCGGCGCATCCGCCGTTTTGCTTGAATGCCTTGATCAGCGGCATATCCTCTGCGCAAAGTAAGCGAATGTTCATTCCCTCATATTGGGGAACAGCAACGGTATCACTCGGATAGATCATGTCATATCCGTAACAGCAGGTTAAACCGAGCTTTGCAATCTCTGCATCAAAGGCTTCCCATTCGGTATCGACCGATCTGCGAATCGAAAATCTCGGATTTTGAAGCTTTGCAAAAAGCTTCAAATAAGGCAGGGCATCTTGCTCATTTTCGCAAATCAGCATCACGGAAGGCTCCACCGAATTGTAATCGGACACATACACGAAATGCTCGAGCGCACCGGGGGCACCGAGTGTAAGAATTTCGGATTCTACCACAGTCATTCCCACAATATCCTCGGCATACTTGAGCGGATTGTGCGTAAAGCAAAAGTCAAGAGCAAGATCAATGTCCGACACCGCCAGTTCTGGGAAGCTTCGTCTGAAATGGCTAATTGCTATTTTGCCCGAAAGGTCATGCCAAGTGACAGCCTCTCCCGCATATTTTTCGCGGTATTGGCTCGGTGTGATGCTGTAGAAATTTTTGAAGGCGCGGGTGAAGCTTTCGGGGCTGGCATAACCGAAATCGAGCGCAATTTCAAGCACGGTCTTTTGCGTCCTGCGCAGCTCAAGCGCACTTCTCGTGAGCTTGTAAATGCGAGAGTATTCCACGGGGCTGTATCCCGTATGCTGTCTGAAAATTGCATCAAAGTACGTGAGCGAGAATCCTGCGTTATCCGCAATGCTTTGTAGCGACAGGTTGTCTTGAGGGTTCTTTTGTATAAACCCGATGGCTTTGTAAATCAGATTTTTGTTTTCCATAAAGTCCATCTCCTTTCTGTGCTACATTTTAGCATACGAATATAGCGGTTGTCCTTGCAGAAATTATGGTCTTTTATTAAGATACTGTTATTTCAAAACACAGACGTTTGTAATGGTGATATATCCAAGATCGGTAGAGTCGAAAGCACCGCTTCTGCTTTCGTCCGGGGTGTCGGGTATTTGCACATCGTCAATCGGCAATGCGCCTTTTTCAAGTGCTGCATTTGTGACAAATTTGAAAGCGTACTGATACAGCTCTTCGGTTTCATATTCGGGAAAAACAGAAGTTACGATGCAATTGTTAATCGCAAATCCGTGGGCTCTCTGTAAGCCGCCATCGCTGACTCCGATCAAACGCTCACCCTTGAAAATGCCAAACATAAATACAGAGTGCTCTGTGTTACCTATTACATCCCTTTGATAAAGCTCGTGCTTCAAACACCTCAGTCTCGGAGAATTGCCGCCCCTATTCGGATATCTTTCCGAAAAATACTTTTCCACAAGATCAACATCTTCGTATTTGATAAGACGCATGGAAATGTCCTCAATGGAAGTCAACGGGTAGGGTTCACCCGTATAGATATTATTTTGGTAGCGTTTGATGGTTTCAATGGTTACTCCGCGCCTTGCAAATTCGTATTTTATTTCTTCATCTGATTCCAAAGTATACAGAACTATGTCAAAGCGTTGATCGGAAAAAATCTTTTTATATTCGGCAATTTTATCCCAATCATCGCAAATGATCTCTCCTTCAAAGCGATTATCCCACTCGGTAAACCAAATGAACCCGTCTCTGAAATCTTCACCATTGTATAGCGCCGCACCACCGTTGGTGCGGAAACATACAGCGGTATATCCGTAGCGAAGTGCATCGGTTTCAAGCAGATAATCAATCACTTCATCGCGGTCGGCAAGCTTGAAGTCCTTGAATTCGTGCAAAAGTCTTGCGCTTATGGTATCGTTATAAAAATCGCCGTAAACAGCCTCTACCTTTTCATACTTTTTTCTGTATTCGCTTGGTGACATGCCGTATTGGTTTTTGAATGCTCTTGAAAAGCTCTCATGTGCTTCGTATCCGCAATCCAGCGCAATATCCAGGATGTCGCTGTTTGTCTGTCTTAGTAAATGTGCTGCTTTTTTCAAACGACTGAAACGAACGTACTCCATAATATTAAACCCGGTATGTGCAAAGAAAACACGATTGAAATAATCTGTAGAAAAGCCTGCATGGGTCGCTACGTCATCAATGGTGATATCGCTTTTTTTATTTTCTGATTTTATATAGGTCAATGCTTTTGTAATCAATTCGCTATTTTCCATCGAATAGCCCTCCAAAAATTCATTTCAAACGTTCGGCCGTATGTTTGTGATACCATTATAGCATACAGCCGCGCATTTGTCTTGACAGAAAACGCTGAATTACGTGCTTTTTGGAAGAATTTTCGGAAGATGCTGCGAGACCGAGCCGAAATGGGGAAGTGGGCAGCCCCCTCGTGTCATCCTGAGCGAAGCAAACAATTGAGTATTGTTTGCGAAGTCGAACCCGACCCAAGGAGGGCGCGCGCAGCGCGGGATCTGCGAGGGGAAGTCTGTCGCCGCCCGAGATCCCACCTGCGAAAAACGCTGTGCGTTTTTTCTCGGTGCCGCTGCGCGGTTCGACGCGGTCGCTTCGCTCCCTTGCTCAGGATGACACGGGCGGCAATATGCGTCGAAAATCCGTCTCTACGTATATATAGACACAAAAAATGGGGCAAAGGTTGGTCTTTGCCCCAAAGTTGTCAGAATATTTTATTCTTCTACGAAGACGTCGCGAATGGCTTCGAGATAGCCGTAGCCGTACTTGGTGTCGGGCTCGAGATAAGAGGTCTCGGTCCATTCGTTCCAGGAGTTGATGGTGATCAGCGGCACGGGCAGGTTGTGGGTATCCACGAATTCCTTCGCCTTGATGAGTGCTTGCTTGAACACCTCGGGGGGATTGTTTCTGCAAACGGCAGGCGTGTAGGAAATAAAGCGAGGGTTGTTATCCCAGCCGATCGAAACGTGCGGATAGTAGGGAACGGTGTAGTCCTTATCCATACGTGCCCACTCTTTATACGCGATGGGGAGGACTTCCTTTTCGTAGTCCTTATCCATGTAGCAGAAGTGTACGAACTGATAGTTGGTTACGCTGTCAAAGCCAAGCGTAGGCACGACCTCCTTGGTCGAGAGCGTATGCGTGCCGTCCACGCCGCTCATGTTGGAGATGCGCTCGCCCCATGCGGTCAGCTGCAGCTCAAGACCGGGGTGACCTGCCTTGATAGTTTCCTCTCTGAACCAATCCAGCGCCTCGCGCGTTGCCTCCACGCTGCCAAGACCCTTGACAAGGTTATCCACGTCATAGATCATGAATACGGGCTTGCCGTCGATCTTATAGTAGTTGGGTCTGGAGAAGTACTTGTCGATGATGCGGTGTGCCACAATCTCAAATTCGTGTCTGTCCACAGCGCCCAGCCATACGGTCGGGTCCTGACCGCGCCAGAGCAGGTCGGAAAGGCGAGTATCCCAGGTGTAGCCTGCATCGTGGTGAGCCCACATGATGTAGAACTTCATCTTTTCGTTATTGGACGCGCCAAGGAAGCCCTCGTCAAGGCACTGCTCAAGGAAAGGACGGCGGTCATACCAGTACCAGTCGTAAATGAATACGTTAACGCCGTGCTTGGTTGCTTCCTCGATCTGCATTTCCATGACCTTGGGGTCAGCTTCGTCGCAGCAGCCCCAGAGAGGCTTTCTGTCCCACTCGTAATCAGCGGGCTTTTGGGGCATACGGGAGGGAACGGACATAACGGTCTGCCATTCACCAATGCCATCGGGCCAGAACTGGCGCGCGCGCATTTCTTTTCCTGTGTAAGAGGGCCACACGTAGGCGGCAATGTCATACTTCTGCATAATAGGTCTCCTTTTTTGCAAATGAATGGGTATATAAATTTTAAAAATTACGGTTTGATCTGCTCAAAGCGGATCTCGTCAAAGGCAAACAAATCCTCGCCCTTTCCGCGGAACACAAAGCACAGGCTGTGCGTGCCGTGCGTGTTGCAAAGCGTGCAGGGAATCTCCTGCTCGCCTGCCTGCGGCTGTATCTGCACGTGCCCCAGCAGCGCACCGAAGGGGCTGCCCTCGCGGATCTCGATCTCGCAGGGTGCACTCTCGCATCTGCCGCGGATATACATGCTTGCGTTCTGCCGCATGCCGTTTACGTTCTGGTAATAGAGGTACGAGCCGTCGCGTATGCCGCGCATCTCAAAGCCCTCTGCATTTGTCTTTTTATAAACGCCGTCCGAGGCGGCAAAGTACCATTCTCCCTTGATACAGGGCCAGGTCGCCTCGTACTGTCCCACGCCCACCGTCTTGATGAATTCATCGGAGTGAATATCGCCGTTCTCATCAAAGTGCACGTATACCATTTTGGTCGTGCGGTAGTAGCGGTTGACCTTTTCCTCTCCCCAGTTTTCCGGAATGCCGTAGGCAAAGTAGGTCTGATTGTGGAAGGTGAAAAAGTTACCGTGATCGGTATAGGCCTCAGTGCAGAAGGTTCCGCGGTAGGTATAAGGGCCGTATACGTTGTCCGAGGTGGCGTAGTACGAGCGATGCGAGCTTAAGTAATACTTGCCGTTCCATTTGTTGAGTGCGGGAGCGTCGTTATCGGCCCAGGAGTTGACAATCTCCACGGGGCGGGGCGGCTCTGCCAGCGAGATCATATCCTCGTTCAGGCGCGCCATGTAGTATTGCTTGCCTTCACAGGTAAAGCCCCATACAAGGTAAGGGGTCTTTGCTTCGTCGTCATCAATAAAGACTGCGGGGTCATAGCTGGGGGTGTCCACCATTCCGCGCGGCAAAAGGGGCTTGCCCAGCGCATCCTTGTAAGGGCCTGCAGGGTGGTCGCTGATTGCGACGCCCGTCTCGTATTGCTGATGGGAGAAATACAGGTAGTATTTTCCGTTCCTATAAGCCGAGTCGGTCGCATAGCATTCCTCGCATTTGCCAAGGAAGGTGTCCTCGGGGTGAAAGGTATATTCAAGCTTCCAGTTCAGCAGGTCATCCGTGGAAAAGATCAGCCAGTCATCCATGTAAAAGCCCGTGTTTTCGGGGCTGCGGTCATGCGTGGCGTACATATAGACCTTGCCGTTATAAATGCGGATATGGGGGTCACAGACGCCTTGGTTGGGTATGATTCGCATATGGGAGTCCTTTCGGGGTTCTTAGTTAATCGTAATCTTCAATTCTCCACTCGTCATGCCAGTCAAGGTACGCCATCTCGCCGTCAAAGCGGAAGGGCAGCCAAACGTAATCGGCTTCCTTGGTGTTGGCATGCTCAAGTGTGGGGATCAGCTCAATTGCGGCAGCGCGCTCCTCGGGGGTCGCGTCATAGCCAAATGCATCGGCAAATGCCTTTTCGTACATTTCGTAGGGCAGGTGCATACGGTGCGGCAGCCAGCGGTCAGCGCACGCAATGTACAGATCCTTCTTGCCCGGCACCTTGAATACGCTTGAGATCTGCGAATGGAACGAGGTGTGGCTCTCGTCTGTCGGATGCGGATCGCCAAGCACCGTGTAAGGCCCGTGCCAGGAGCCTCCGATGGCAAGCTCGCTGGGGTTGGGCAGATAGCTGGTTGTGCCGGATGTAACTAAGTAATGCTTGCCCTTGCGCGTGAAATGTGCGGTTGCCTCGCGCACGTAGGGCGGATAGTAGCGTGGAAAATGGGTGGTGTAGTAGCCGGTGACGTCGGTATAATCATCGGTCAGGTCGGCACAGATGGTCTCGGAATGCACGCGCTCGAAATAATAGTACGCCTTGCCGTCGGGCGCGACCACCAAATCAAAGTCACCCGCATTCATACCCAAGGGGCGCAGCCCCTCGCGCACGATGGTGTAAGGACCTGTCAGCGCGTCGGCAGTCAGCACGGTCTCGTCCTGCGTGCCGTCATAGTGCATGATCTTGAGCCAACAGACAAATTTTTTGGTCTTGGCGTTGTAAATGATATGCGGACGGTCCATCAAAGAGGTCGGGTGCAGGGAAGAGGTGGGATCGTCCTCGTTGGGCGGGATAATCAGCCCAAGGTCCTCCCAGTTGTACAAGTCGGCAGAGCGGTAGCAGCGCACGCCCCAGTGCCAAATCTTTTTGGCAGGATCGGTATGCTCCTTGTTCTCGCCGTACCAATAGTAAAAGCCGTCCAGATACATGACCGAGCCGCCGTGTGCCTGAATGCGCTTCCCCTCGGTGTCCAGCCATACCTGACCCGGACGGATGCTGTCATAGCGGAGTGCTTGATTTGCCATTTTGACCTCCTTATGGGGTGATGTGATTCCATGTCCCAATTATACCATACAAATGTGACAAAAGCAACAAAAAAATGCACGAAAGTCTGCAAGTATTTTTATTTATTTTTCTTTTGGCAAAATTAGTCATATTATGTTGACAGTGTGAAAATATTGTGATAGAATAAGCATGTATTCTTTTTTCGGTTTGTAGAGATATAGGAGCTGCGGCTTTTATATATAAAGACAAATTAAGAGGAGGAACATGACAATGTTCAAGAAAATTCTGTCCCTGTGCCTCGCCGTTCTGATGATTGCGGCAATTGGTGCAATGGCTTCTTGCGGCGACATGACCGGCAACGAGGCTAAGATGTCTGAGTCGCCTCTGCCTGAGGTTGAGCTCAAAAAGGACTTCGAAGTTCCTGCAGATTTTAAGATCGGCTTTATTCTGCTGCACGACGAAGCTTCCACCTACGACCTTAACTTCATCAATGCAGTTAAGAAGGTACAGGCAGCTCTGGGTCTGACCGATGATCAGATCGTTTACAAGAAGGGCATTCCTGAGTCCAATGCTTGCTACGAGGCAGCATGTGACCTGGTTGATGCAGGCTGCGATATCATCTTCGCAGACAGCTTTGGCCACGAGAGCTACCTGCTCAAGGCTGCTCAAGAGCACCCCGAGGTACAGTTCTGCCACGCACCCGGTACCATGGCGCACACCGCAGGTCTTGCTAACTTCCACAATGCATTCGCTTCCATTTACGAGGGTAGATACCTTGCAGGCGTTGCTGCAGGTCTCAAGCTCAATGAGATGATTGCTGCAG
>JAZOLE010000037.1:0-25037 GCA_045652835.1 Eubacteriales bacterium
AGAGGACGGTTCTCTGTTACATTAGGTATATCGGAATGAAAACAAAAAAAATATTTTGCGGTCCGTTAGCTGCGGCAATGGCAAGTGTTTGGCTGTTTATCGCCATGCCGTTTTGTTCAGCAGCTTTGATTTACGGAACACTCTTTTATGAAAAAAACGGCATTGAGACGGCTCTTGATGGATTTATAGTGGTTGAATTTTACTTGTTGGATATTGGACTTTATGTAATATCTATATACTGTGCGCAACAGTGGTTTGAATCGGTCAAATTAACTACAGCCGGTATTATATATTTAGTTCCATTTCGCAAAAAAAAGATATTCGCATATGATCATTATAAGTACGTAAAAATTGCTTATTATACGCATATTTATCAGAAAAGACATTTTCTTGTACTGAGCAAAAATCCCATACCGGCAGCCATGTTATGCAGAATCAACCAGCTAAGATCGAGTGATACGGTTGTCAAAATGCACGTGTCCAAGAGAAACTATCGCGTTTTGTGTCGTGTACTCCCCGACAATATCACGAATGAATTGAAAGCGTTTTACAACAATGGTCAAACAGACATTGCGTTTGATATTGATCAAGAAACGAAAAAAGTACTTAAATCACAAAAAAGAAAACGCAACCGGAACAAGAAATAAACCAATAATGGATATAATGGAATCCCAAAAACAAAAGGCGGAGTTTTAATGTATGAAACTAAAAAGAAAAGATCAAAAATAATGAAAAATGGAAAAAAAGCTAAAATGCTAAGATCAATAATGCCAATTTTACACGGGGGTATGATTAAAATGAAAATCAGGGTTTTAATACTTTTAGTTATTCTCGTCACGATTGTTTTTTCAGCGTGTTCCTCTTCCACATACTCATATACATACCCCCAAGATTATTCCGCTGAATATTGTTACCAGCAATACGAATTGTTTGATCCCAATCTTGCTTATACCGAATGTTACGAGTTTGTTTCCACAAAGAATTGGGGAGGGAATCCATCTGTTAACTTTTCAGCAATAAAAGATTGTGAAGATTTATCGTTCATGGTGTACTATAAAACGGCTTGGCTTTTAGGAGCAAGTTATTCAATACAAATTGTGCGAAACAAAGACAGCGATATAAATCCTTCTACGGATTTTACTCCTTTGCGCGCTGAACTGTTTTGGTATAGTGAAAGTTGGGCTGATCCCAATGCCGAAGATGCTGAAAAATATCACCATTATGATTCACAATATTTGTCTCAAACAGCCATATCGTTTGATTCAAAAGATGCGATTGATGAGATAATGAATGTGGCTACTAAAGATACTGTACTACCATATGATTCATTTGTTCAAGAACAAAATGAGACTATACATAGATCTGAACTCCAAGGTATTAATACTGAAAATGGTGCACTATATGTCAAAGTCTACTTCGCGGAATGTGAGGGGCTTGTGTTTATCGGAAAAATTATGACAGATGAAAACAATGACAGTTATATGCAGCATATAGTTTATTACTACCATGACGATGAGGATATCACAAAGGCTACAGAATTGAAAAAGGCTAGTGTTACCGATAGTTCCAAATGGGAATTTTATTACAGATTAGGAGAAAACATGGATACTCTCGTTCAACAAGTGATTACCGATCACCTTCAAAAATCACAAAAAACGAGCAGTAGATAGAGGGATTGACTAACTATTTTGGACTTGGAAGCATTTATTCTTTTGATATTTTGATTGAAACTGGCAACTGGACTGAATGACAATTCCCGTTCTGCGATCCGTCATTGCGGTCGTGTACCCGGCAATAATTGTTGGTTTGCTGGCTGTTTTGAGAAGCCGTAAAATCTTTCAAAATGAAACCGAGGCAAAAGCCACAAGAAAACATCTTCAGGAGTAAACGCTATGAGCATATGGAAAAAGAAACACTATTATCGCATATCTAAATATGATCCCCAATTTCGTATAAATGGTATTTTCACAAAAAATGAGTGGACATCTATTTGGGATGTAGGCAATGTTTTTGAAGGAAACAAGTTTACGATGGACGAATATCTGATTACGGAAAACAATTACCTTCTTGCAATTGAAAAACTACTGGATACTACACACACCAAGTCATTAACAATAAGAAAATTGGAAGACTATGAAAATTGTTGCCACTACAAAAAAGGACAATGTTTGTATCATAAGGAAGATATACTCTCGGTTGTTCGTGATTGTTTACGCGAAAATTACTGGTGTGAGCTTCGTTCTCCTTCTCTTACTATTCTTTTCGGTTATGAATATTATGTCTACGTTAAATGTGCTCTAAGTTATTCGGAAATAGTTGCAGAAACATCGCGTTTTAATCTTTTTGTTGAAAAAGATAAGAAACCTTGAATGGAATGAAGTAACAGGGGACGAAGTAACAGGGGACGGTTCTCTGTTACGCACTTAAAAGTTAATAGAAAAATCATGAGACATAACAAAACGGTTTGGGGATGCAATTAAACTGAGGTAATGTATGAAACTATTATTACGTATTATAATTTTTGTCTTATTAGGGCTTGCGCTATTTGGGTTGTTATGTATAACCAATCCTCGTTATACGATGGATGATCTGTATTTAGTAAGTGGATATTGTTCTGATGTACACTTTGATTTTATAAGCTCCAAGGCAGGTAGCCAAAGAGTGTATATCGTTATGGATGATGGAGAGGCATACTACATATACAATTCTTTGTGGAAAAAACTTGATGAAGAACAACAAAATATAAAAGACAAAGAAATATCATTCTACGCCTCTGATAAAGGCAAACATTGGTGTTGTGAACATTTGTTTGTTGGCTTTGGTTCTGACAAAGATGACTGTTTAGATTCTGTTAAATCAATCAATAAATCGCATGCATCAACGAAAGTAATGCTGTTGTCCATGTATAGCATAGTGCTATTCTGTGTTTATTTAGCACCTGAAATATTGTACCTAATGGAACAACGCGACAAAGCAAGCAAGAAAAAGAACAAAAAGAGTAAAAAGAACAGAGCAAAATAGATCAATTGCTCCTTCACGTCTTATACAACAGAAAAGCAGAAGCCGTCAAGACTTCTGCTTTTCTATTGTCATCGAATATCCAAACTCTTTTTTTATTGCCCCTTGGCAATAATGCTGATCCCTGCGGGGGAGATGCCGGTTTGCTCGTAGACGATGGCGTTGATCTGCGCGAGCGCTGCTGCGCTCAGCTCGCCGTCGTGCTGCACGACGATACTGACGTTCTCACCGCTGATGACCGCCACGCACTGCGCGTATCCCTTGGTCTTGATCAGCGATTCGATCTTTGCTTCGTTTTCCATCTCGGCAGCGATCTGTCTGATCTCGGCAACCGCCTCAGCCTTGACCTGATCGGTGGCGTTATCGTTATCTACAACAGAATTGAGCACCTCAAGTGCCTCGTCGCGCGCCTTTTGTCTGGAAACCTGCACGCTGCTGAAATAGGACGAAACCTCGGTGGACGTGCTGCCCGTGTTGCCCGTGTTCGAGCCTGTGCCAAGCGTGGTGCCGTAATTGGTGTTCATGCCTGCGCTCTGATCGTAGCCAAACGAATCGTCCTTGGTATCTCCCGCAAAGAAGATCCAGTTGACGTACACCGCAAGACCGATCATGATGACCGCGCCCGCAATAATGAGATTGCGCTTGCCCATTTTCTTGAAGAAATCGCCTATGGTATTGATTACCTTTTTGAAGTTCATATGTAAGCCCTCCGTTTTTGTTTTACGTTAAATCATATTGATGGGCGCATGATAATATGCCTGTTTTATTCATTTTGTGCTGCACTGACATAAATTTTATTTGCCCCGATGCCAAAGGCTGCGCTGACCAGCGCGGTCAACTCGTTTTGCACGGCAGGATCTGCTCCGCCCTGACACACAATGCCCACGCCTGCCACGCTCGGCTGCTTTTTCATCAGCAGCAAAGGGCCTTGCGCGCTGCCCGAGCCGATCAGCACGTAAGATTCCTCCCACGTGTAGCTATCGCCACCCGTCTTGCTTTGCACGTCACGGGCGTACACGTATTCGTACCCGCCCGACAGCGTGACCATAACCTGCACCCTGCCAACGCCGCGTACCTCGCTGCAAAGGGCTGCGATCTCACTTGACAATTGCTGCTTGTATGCCTGCAGCTGCGCTTGCTCGTCTGTCACGGTAGCCGTGTTTTTGTGCTCCCCCTTGCCAAAGGGCAAATCAAAGCTACCCATGACCAAAAGTCCCAAGCCCACAATCGCGCCCAGCACTACAATCCACAGCCTTCCGCTCTTTTTCATCTGCCCTACCGTTCCTTTGATCTGTGATACACCGTCCGTGTACATATTCCCCTCCTTTATTCAAGCACCACCCTGCAAGTGCAGTCCAAAAGCCTCTGCACGTACGCCACGATCGGGTCGGGATCGCGCCAGATCGCCTTGCCCGAAAGCAGCAGCGTGACCAGGCGCACGCCGCCACCCTCATCCCATTCCACCAAAATGCGGCACTCCGCAGGCGAAAGCCCCTGATCACGCTCCAAAAGCACCTGCAGCTGCCCGATCACCAAAGACTCGGAAAGCTGCTCCGCATCCTGCTCCTCCCACTCGCCCTGCTCCCAAGCCTCGGGAATTTCCCAAGTGCCCTGCTCCAGCGCGCCAAGCAAGCTCATCACGGGGGCAAACAGCAGCGCGACCATGCAAAGGCTGCACAAAAGCTTGGCATGCTGCATAGCCGCCTCGGGCACAATAGCGCACACAAGCGCAATCAGAACCGCCGCCGCGGCAAGGCTATACAAATATCCGCTCATATTCATCTCCATGCCGCCATTGGCGGCTCAAATCGTTTTGAAAATTCACCGTGGAGTTCTGCTCCACGGTGAGATTTAAGCGTGAACACCAAACTGAACAGATAAATGTATGCAATTTCACGCTATGCCACCCAAGCAGCCACGCAAGACGCAAACGCGCCCACGGCAATGATAAACACCGCCGTGCACATGGCAACCGCGGCTGCCATATAGCCAAACAAGCTGCTTGCCTGCGAGAGTACCGCGCCCTCGGGGGCACAGCCAAGCAGATGCGCAAGTCCCGCGCCAAGATCCAGAAGTGTGCGCAGCGCAAGCATGCGCAAAAGCACAGGCAAGCAGCACAAAAACAACAAAAGCACGCCGCAGCCGCCCGCAAGTCCGCGCAGCATACCAACACCTGCGGCAAGTGTATCCAGTGAGCCGGACAGCGCACCGCCCACCACGGGAATCATTTGCCCGATGGCATAACGTCCGCTGCGCATGGCAAGACTATCCGCACGCGAGGCAAGCAGGCTTTGCGCGGACAGGCAAAGCGTAAGCAGCAGCGTCAGCACCCCCAGCACCGCGGTATAGGTCTTTTTGACAAACGCGGACAGATGGGAAAGGTCAACGCCCGATTCCAGTATTCCGGGCAGCGTCATTGCCATGCAGCAACCGAACAGCGGCGGCGCGATTTTTGCGCAAACGCTGCCGCACACCTCCAAACCCACGGCAAGCGTGGCGTTTCCAACCGTGGCGCGCGTCAGGTTGCCGCCCATAATATATATGGCACTCATCATGGGCATCATGCCACCCATCAGCGTGCGCAGCGTAGCAAAATACTCCACCATGGCATCCACGGCAACGTATCCAGCCCCAGCGACAGCACCGAATAAGCAAAGGCGCGGCGCAAGGCTTGCCCATCCAACTCCCTGCGCCTTGCCGACCGAGCGCATCAGCCCACAAAGCAAAATCAAACCGCAGATGGATGCAAGCAGCGCGCTGCTCTCACCAAGCTGCAGCCCGTAAAGCTCAAGCAGCAGCCCCAAAAGACCCGAAAACGAGGTCAGCTGCCCAAGGGCTGTGCGCACCTCGCCCACATCGGCGGAAAACAAGCCCTCGGGCAAGATGGCAGCAATCGCCTCGGGAATACAATCCTCCAGCGCCACGTACTGCTCGGGCAACGTGCTGTAATCCACGCTGCTCTGCTGTGCTGACGCACAGGTGCACAGAAAAGCGGCTGCCGCCAACACCACAAGTGCGCCCCACAACCATTTTTTCACGATAAAAGCTCCTTTGTCATGCCCAGTATTTCGCCAATCAAGGGCAGCGCCTCCAGCACCACCGCAATTTTCCCCGCGCTCTCCAGCGCAGTTGCCAATCCCGTCTCACCAAAATCGCGGCAGATCCCCGCGCCCAAGGCAGTCAGCAGCGTAATGCCCAGCCCCGAGAGTAAGATTTCGCCGTATCCTTGCGGCAGGCTCTGCTCCGAAAGATTGCCGATCATATCCACTATGGGTAGCGCGGCATTCAGCACCATAAAAAAGATGAGCACCGTGCCCGCGGCACGCACGGGCAATACCATTTCTGCCTTATATTGCTTGAGCACCCAAACAGCCGCCAAGCACAGCATGGCAATGCCGCAAACCTTTAAGATATCCACCTCAGATACCAAAGGTGGCAAAGATCAGCGAAAACAGCTCCCCGATCTGCTCCACCAGCATCAGCAGCACCACCACAATGCCCGAAATGGTCACCAGCATTGCCTGTTCGTCTCTGCCCGATTTTGTTAAGATCTGTGTGGCAACCGAAACCAAAAGCCCCACGCCCGCCACCTTTAAGATCAATCCAACTTCCATATTTACCAAAGAAGGATCACCGCGCCCGCAGCGCACAAGATCCATATCGCTCCGTTCGTTTTTACTCTTGCGGGCAGCTCTGCTTCCAGCTGCGTGCGTTTTTCGCGCAAAAGCTCAATGTAATAGTCGCACCGCTTGATCTGCTCATCGCGAAAGCCGCCGCCAAGTCCTGCGCCAAATGCCTGCAGCACGCGATAGGTCTCGGGATCAAGATAGGCTTTGACGTGCGGCAGCAAGTCCTCAATCGACTCCACCTGCCCCGGGCACCTGCAATCGGCTAAAATGCTCTTATCCATCTGCCGCATGATCTGCTCGGCAGGCATGGCATAGCAATCAATGCGCCCCTTGATAAAAAACAGCAGCGAGATCAGCGCATCATGCACCTGCAGCCTTACGCGCTCATAGCGTACCGCTCCGAATGCAAGAAACGCACCGCTGGCAAGCACCAAAAGCGCACCCGCAAGCTTAAAGGCAAGCATCCGCACTCTCCCAATCGGTCACGTGATAAGCAAAGCCGCCCTGTCGGCGCGAAATGCCCACGTACGCGCCAAACATTTTGGCGTCATGCAACAAGCGCAACCCCGTGCGGCACAAAAGCTCCTCGACAGACGAGGCATGCGCCGAAGCCACCAGCGGCACACCGCAATTCTGCACCGAGGCAAGCGCGAGTGCCTCCTGATAATCCCCGATCTCATCGCAGATCATGACCTGCGCATTCATGGTGCGGCACGCGATCTGTACGCCAAGGCAGCGCGGATACCCCACCAGCACGTCAAGGCACAAAGCAGCTCCCGTTTGCAAAAAGGGCATCTCTCCGCGCGTGTCAATGACCACTACGCGTTTTGGGTCATCCCCCGAGGCAAGTGAGGTGGCAACACCGCGAAGCAGCGTTGTCTTACCGACGCCGGGCGGCGCATAGATCAGCACGCCCTTGGTATAGCGGAATTTCTGCATGAGATTGCAGATCTCCCTGCCGCTTACCGAAAAATGCGCGGGAATGCGAATGCACAAACCGGATACGTCGTACACCCCAATCACCTCGCCCTGCTCGCAAGCAGCCCTGCCGCATACACCAACGCGTACGCCGCCGTCCAGCGTCAAATACCCCTCTGCAATGGTTGGCGCATGCGAATACAGCGAGCCGCCGCACATGCGCGTTAAGGTTGCGGTCATCTCGGTTGCGCCCAGTACCGTGCGCAGCATGATATTGCGCCCACCTGCCACCACGCTTGCGCACCGCCCCGCATGTAGCCTTATCTCCTCAATATGCTCGGGCAAATGCCCTGCATACAGCTCGGAGACAAGGCGCTCGGGCAGCATGCGCAAAACACTCGGCGGCAGATACGTGCGCTTCTCCACCCTCTCGTCCTCTGCCCTGTTGACCATCACACTCCGCATACCGCTCACCACCTTTCACAGCAATATATGCACACTTGTCCATGCTTATGCGAAAACCCCAGAATACGCATATCATAACAAAAACCTCCACCGAGCGGTGGAGGTTTCATTTTGCTTATTTTCTCTTTTTCGGTGCGCGGACGCGGACGGTAAACTTATTGCTGCAGCGCGGACAGCGGACGGTGTGCTTGCCCTTCTCGCGCGGCAGGCGCAGAGTTGACTTACACCTCGGGCAATCGCGGAACACGTGCGTATCGGTGTCCTTGTTGCCGTTATGCTTACGAAACAGGCAGCGCAACTTATATTCAAAGGCGCACCATTGGGCGTTTTCTGCTTGCCTTTTATAAATATTGCGCGAGAAAGCACGCGCCGTTCCCCAAATGCACACGGCAAGCGCGGCAGCGTACAGAACGGTTGAAACGATCGAGCCTGCAAGCGTTCTGCCCCAAATCCAGGACACGGGCAGCGAAATGCCCAGCAGCACGAGCGATGTGATCGACAGCACGCGGCTCAGTCTGTCCGTGCCGTAGCGTCCGTACATGAATTTATAAAGCTTTTCTTGAAATTTTGACATATGGATTCCCTCTTATAGTCTGATGCAGGTATTATACCACGCAAATGTGAACCAAGCGTGAAAGAATACGCTCGGTTTGGTAACCGCAGGGAAAATTTTTGCAGCGCGCACCCTTTTCCATAAAGAAAAGCCCCGTTTCCGAGGCTTTTCCAATATGTTTCAGCTTATGGAACAGCAATCCGCTCCCCCGTCAAAGACGGCAACTTAAAACAGTGCTTGCGCCATACTGACGCTGCCGCCCACCTTGCCGTTGCCCGCCTGTCCGTAGGTGTTTTCACCCTGCGCGACAATACGGCCGTCATCGTACAAGAACAGACTGAACTGATAGCCCGAAGCAATGTCCTTGACGCCGCCTGTAATGATCTTGCTCGGTGTGCCCGAGGTGGCATTGACGTTACCCAAAGCACCGCCTGCACCCGAGCCATAGCCCCAAACAGAACCGTCGGTCTTGAGAATGACCATATTGCTGTTATGCAGCACCGCCTTTTTAACGCCGCTTGTGACCTTGACCGCACCGCCCGAGCCTGTGCCCTGTCCCCAACCGTTCAGGGTTCGCCAGCCTGCATAATACAGCTCTCCGCTCGAGGTCACCAACACGACCTGATGCTCACCCGTGGACATATAGGTCACATTTTTGAGCAGCTGATGCGGCGTGTTGTATCGCTCCGCATCCGTGCCGAACTTCTGCCAGCGGTTATCACCAAGCACGTAGCAAACGTTTTTGTTATCGGTATAGAAGGTATTTCTTCTGCCTGCTGCGATCACCTTAACGCCGCTTGCCACCATCTGGAACGTGGTGGTCGTGCCACCCTCGTTTTTCTTGCCAAGCTGACCGTACGTGTTAGAGCCTACGCCCCACAGCACGCCCTCCTCATCAAGAATCAGCAAGTGATCGTGTCCGACACTGAAATCCTTGATCTTTTTATCAAACTTGACAAGACCTGTGCGATCATCTGTCGCCGTGCCGTTTCTGCCAAGCTGTCCTGCGCTGTTGTTGCCAACCGTATAAAGCTTGCCATCCAGCGTCAGATACGCCATCATGGTTGCGTTATTGTTATTTTCCGCATCGTTGCTATGGCAAACCTCAATCTTGGCAACGTCCGATGCCACCAGCGTGGGCACCGAGATGCTCGTATTGCCGGGAATGCCCAAAATGCCGTTTTGGTTCAAGCCCCATGCGTACAAGTCACCCGTTTCGGTCAGATAATAGGACGAATGCGCGCTTGCGGTAATGCCGCTTTGCACGCCTGCCACAGGCGTTTGATTGCCATCCGAACGGGTATTGATGACCACCGTACCCGAGGACGACACCGTAAACTCGGCGGTATCTCCCTGCACGGTCTGCACCTCGCCAATCGAGGGCATAAACACGATGGAAGAAACGCTATACCCCTCTTTTGCGGTTGCGCTGACCGTAAAGGTCACGGTCTTTTGTCCGGCTTCGGTTGCAAAGGTGAATTCTGTGCCTGCTGCCGAAACCGCGTCACCGTTAAAGGTGACCGAGGCACGCTCTGCGTTAAAGCTGACCGTCACCTTTTTCTCGGTGCTCATTTGCAGATCATCCATCGAAATGCCGAAGTACTGGCACAGCATGGCAAGCACGCGATCCTCTCTGCCGCGGACAAACTTATACATGTTTTCCACCGAGGTGTTATACTGGTGCGCGGAAGCACCCCAACGCATGCTCTGCAGCTCGACAAGCGCTTCTCTCTGTGCTACCACAGCATCCAACTCGGCTTCCATAAATTCGGGAGAAAGCACCCGATCGACCACGTAAGCAAAACGCGCGATAAACTCCTGCTTAAAGCCTTGATTCTTGCAAAGCCCGTGCATAATCGTGCCTACAACCGTTCCGGTAGAATCGATCCAACCAAAGAAATTTGCCTTTTCGGAGGTGTCTGCCCAGTGTCCTTCGGGATACATGGCAATGCCCATATCCATATCCAAGAGCGTAAAGCGCCACTTGGTATCCATGCCCGAGGGGTCCTCGGGATTGCGGTTTTTGAACACCTTGATATTATTCTCGGGCCAGTCGCGTGCGTTGAAGAACAAGCGCGCTACGTACATATCCATAAAGGAATTGACGTCCAGTCGATCCGCCACGTACTGATAATGCTCATCGGACGAAAGATCGTGCGTGCGGATGTAATGCACGATCGCATTGAACTCGTCGGCATCCTCTTGCGTAGACTCCATGGGGATAAAGGGAGCATTCGAATTACCGCCCAGTACCAGCGCATCATAGTCGCTCTCGATGATGGCAACGTTATCCTTGTTCACACCGTAATGCGACTCCACGTACTCGGGGCTGTAACGCTCGCGTGCGTTGTAAACACCCCAAAATTCACCGTTGATAAACAGCAGCACCGGCGCGTACGCCATGGTATGCACGTCCAATTCGCGGCAAACTCTTTGCATGTACGCATCTCGGATAAAGGAGTCCATGCAGTCGTTACCCGAGTTACGCAACAAAAGGCGCGAGAAATCCGTAATGGCGTGTCCTTGCTCGTCGCGGGCATATCCCTCGAACAAATCGTAATTCAAATCTCCATCCGTGCCCACGGCAGTATTATTCGCACTCTTGTAGTACAAGCGCATAGACTTCATGGGCCAGCCGGACGAGCCGTGTCCGCTGATGGCAAGCTCTACGTAAGAGCTTCCTCGACGCTGACCGTCTGCAGAGAACACCTCCATCATACCGGTCTGACGCGTATTGCCCGAGCCACCCGTGCTGTAATAATTCGTGTAAAAGCCTTCATTTCCGTAAATCAGACTCTTATCCATAGAAAGTGACATCATAGTCACGCCATAATCGTAAAAGGTTTCGGAAATAAAATACGTATTGGTAAAGACGTCGGTGGAATCAGTACCGTCGGTGGCATACGCCTTGATGACGTAACCGCCCGGGAGCGTGCTACTGCTTGCGCCAAAGCCGTGGCCCACACCGCCACGAATGGTATCACCGATAGGCATATTCGAAGAATCCGCCAGCGGAATGGACGAGGTGTATTCCTTACCGTACACACGGGGATCAGTGCCGTCTGTCGTGTAATAGATCTTATATCCTTCCTTGGCACTCAGGTCCAGCCAAAAGCCCTGGGCATACACGCCCGCATCTGCCGAGAAAAGCACCTCGGACACACGGGAGCCGATCACGCTGTTCTTTCCCTCGCTGCTCTGGGGGCAGACCTGCTCCAGCTGCGCTGTCGTGGCTTCATTCAAATTGACCTTATGGAATCCGCTATAGTGCTTGAGCGCAGTACGTACCGCAACCTTGCTCTTGGACATGTTATCTACAGCAAAATGGCTGTCATAGCCAAGCTCCGCAGCTACAAAATACGAAACCGTGCCGTTGATGTCCTCAACAGCGGTGTCTTTGCCTACGTCCTGTCCTGCAGGCGCAAGCGAGAGCTGCACGTCCTTGTTATCAAGAATGACCTCCCACTCTGCATCAAAGGAGTCAATAGACATGACGGCAAAGGACTGATCGTACGCTTCACCGTTATTTTCACGCGCAGCCTGCATACGAATCAGATAATAACCGCCGGGCGCAATGCTTGCTTCCTTGGAAAAGACAAACTGTCTGTAATCGTCACCCATATCCTCGCGATAGTAAAGCGCAGCATTTTCCAAGGAGACACGCTCGGTGCCCGTATTATAAAGCTGAATAAATCCATGTCCAACCGCGGCATCCTTGTTCTGACCCGTGCCGTAAACGGCAGAGATCAGCACGTCCTTGAAATTCTTGGCAACCTCATAGGTAGGGTCATCAGGGCGCAAGAGCTCATCACCCGTGGTATACTCCTCGTTACCGCCGGGCGTTGTTCCCTGCTCGGGAGCGACGGTATCCGCGCCCGGATCCATGGTACCGTCCTCGGTGGTAGTGCCACCGGATGACGTGCCCGGCTGACAGGCGGCAAACGCGCCCATCAAAAATATCAAAACTAAGAAAAGTGAAAGTACGGCGTTGAAAGATATTCTGTGTTTCATGGATATCCTCCTTGTAAAACGAATTTATATCAAAAAAGTCATCTTCATTTCAGTTGGTCTTTTATTATATCATATATTTGTATAATTGTAAATAGCTTGCCGCGTCGAATTTGTAAATTGTGCCATAGGAAGAACGAAATGTTATATTTGTCACATCAACTGCATGCAAAAAGGCTGCCCGATCATCGGGCAGCCCAAGTCTAGAGTTATTTATGATTCTTCACCATTTCACAAAGCTCTTGGAGCATTTGTTCAAGCGGCCGGGAAGTCAGCGAAACCGATGCATCCGCCGAGGAATTATACGATTCAACCGACCCTCTGAAATACTGTACTGCAGCCCCCTGCTCATCCATCATACCGATCAGGTAAATGCTGCCGAAATTCATTGTTTTGGTATCCAGCACAAGCTGCAGCATGGTGGCATCCTTCTCAGAGCGGCACTCCTTTGCCTGAATACGGCTTCTGATAAAACCGTCGGACTCCTGTGCCATTGCCTCCAGCACGTACCCAACGAACGCTGCGTCACCAATGCCCTTGGGCACCATCAGTGCACAAGAATCGGCAGTGACGTAAGATTGATAGCTCTCTTGCTCCTCGTTCATCTTGGGATAGGGTAAAATACCGTAATAACCATGCATGTTGCTCAGCTGCATTGCATCCTGCAGCGTAGTGGCATAAAGCATAGAGTTGCCTTTATCAAAGACCTCTGCGGCTATATTTGGCTGCTTGGACGTTTCATACTTCTGAAAATGCAGAGTGCCGTTACCGCTGACTAATTTGTAAAAATTCGCATAGGCTTCGGACATTTGCTCGGTCAACTCAAGCGTCATACTCGGCAAGTTCTGATCGTTCTTGCTGACCAGCATCACGTCTGCGCCGCATTCAAACGCATTTGCATCCATGTGCGTAAAAATCATGCCGTAGCGGTCGTCATAGGTCTTTTCGGCATCCCCGTCAAGATCTACGTACATATTCTCTACAAATGCGTACATCTTGGAGAGGGTCCATCCGCCCACTTCAACGTAATCATACAGATCATAGCCCATTTCCTCGACCATAGGCGCGTTGAACACAATCAACGCGGTGGACAGATCGGAGGACGGCACCATTTCTCCCGTAATCATAGGCAAATAGTTACCAAAGCCCAAGCCCTCGCTGATATTGGCATCCCAATGGGAGCTGCTCAAATCCAGATAAGGCAAGCTTCTTATATCGGTCAATCCACCGTACATGGTTAATTTGACGCCCACCGAGGTCATGCTCGCTATCACTGCATCGTAATCCGATGATCCCGCTTGAACAGCATTGCCTACCTCCGTGATCACCCACTCGGAAGAGAGATACTTACTTGATACCATAACGCCGTATTTTTCCTCTACAAGCAAATTTCGCTCATATGTCACATCGGATATAATATCGCCGTTCATGCCCAGATCCTGCATCGAATCCCCCAGAAGGGTAAAGGTTTTTCCACGGTACAAATCGGTGTCAAGCTCTACCTGCGGCCCCACGGTTTCGATCTCCACGTAGGTTTCATCCCACAAAATATCCGACGAGGTTGGATACTCGGCAGGCGGCAGATGGATGTCACCGCCAACGTCACCGCTGCCAAGCAGCTCGCCCACAAGTCCGCCAAACTGCACGTCACAAGCGACAAAGCAGCAAAGCAGCACAAGGCACATCAGCGCGACGAATATTCTTTTTTTCATATTTCGTCCTCCTTTCGGGGTCTTTGCATTCATTTTAGCACATTATGGCGCGCATGTAAAGTACTTTATTTTCCCCTCTACCTATATAGACGACAAAAATGCAAAAAAGTTCCGCGAAAATCGAAAAATTTTCGCGGAACTCAAAATTTTATTGTTTAATCATCAATAATCGTAGCCGTAAGCCTCGTAGATTTCCTTGAGAAGCTTCTTGGTCTGCTTTTCATCCTTGGTGATGTTCTTGATGATAGAGGGGCTCTTGCTGTTGAGCGAGGTCTGAACGATGCTCGAGCAAGCCAGTGCCTTGTGGTGGAAGTGGGTGTAACCAAAGTCAAATACCTTGTGACGGATGATGATATCAACCATCTCTGCGGACTCGGGGTCACGTGCGGTCTTGGACTTTGCTACCTTCTCGTACAGGGTCTCGGTAACCATGTAGTAAGAGGAGGAAGCCAGAACCTCCAGCATGTAGCCGGTCATATCCAGGTTTTCATCGGAAACGCTCTTGGGAACGATAACAACCGATGCAGAGCCGTTAACAAAGCTCAGGTAGTCTTCCTGCTTCTCATCGTACTTGGGCTGAGGCAGAATACCGAAATCGTGCTCCATGTCACGCAGACCGATCGCACCGGACAGGTAACCTGCGAACATCAGAGCTCTACCAGCCTTGAATACGTTTGCGGGCTCACCGGGCATACCGGGATTTGCAAGATATTCCTGCACGGTTACGTGGAAGGACTGCTGGGTGATAACAAGCTCGAAGATCTTGTCATAAACGGTCTGCAGTCTGTCGGTGTTAGCCTCGTATACGGGCAGGTGATCCTCGTCAAAGGAGAACATGGTGCAGCCTGCGCCAAAGAAGAAGTTGTAGTCACAGTCAAGCGACCAACCAACAAGACCGTAGTAGTCATCCTGATAAGCAACCTTACCGTCACCGTTGAGGTCCTTGGTCTGATCCTTGGTCAGAAGCAGCATGTCGTCAAGGGTCCAGGTGCCCTCTCTTGCATCGTCATAGGGGTAGTCAATACCCTGCTCATCAAACAGGTTCTTGTTGAAAATGATAGCAGCGGTAATGGTGTTGGTGCTGGGCAGCAGGTCGCCGCAAGCCAGCAGCATGCTATCACCGATCATAAAGCCGTTCTTGCAGTCCTGGTCCCACCAAGGATTGTCAAAGTTCACGTGCTCCAGATCGTTGAGCTTGTAGAGGTTGTTGCCAAGTGCAAGGTTGGTTGCACTGTCTACCATGTGCTGGTAAACGATGTGATATTCACCGGTGCCTGCGGTAACGTCGGTCTTAACGTCCTGGCCGAGAGTGATGTAGTCCTCCACGTGCAGGCCGTTGATCTCGATACCGTAGTAACTCTCGATCATGTCATTTCTTCTGTAAACAGCGTCCTCGAGCGGGTCGGAGGAGTTTTCCTCGGGACCGATATCGGTGTCCTTGTTACTGAGAATGACAAGTTCCTTACCCTTGTAAGCGTCAGAATACGCAAGGTCGGGGCTGACCCAGTGAGACTCTTCCTCGGATACGCCCTCGGAGGAATCCTCGCCCTGGTTTGCATCAACGCAAGAAGCCAGCATAGCGATCATCATAACGCCGCACAAAAGCAAAACTAAAAGCTTTTTGTACATAAGAATGTTCCTTCTTTCTTAAAATTTTTATACAGATAATATTCTACCACAAATTCCATTGGTTGTCAAGACAAAAATTCGACAGCCAATTTGTGCACTTTGCATGATAAAAAGGAATCCCCTGTGAACAAGGGATTCCTTAAAAGACTGATCAATCGTCGTAGCCGTAAGCCTTGAGGATCTTTTTGAGCTCGGTTCTGGTTCTGCGCTCGGAGGTGGTAATGTCCTTTACGATCGAGGTCTTGCCCGACTGCAGCGCGGTCTGCGCAATGTTAAAGCAAGGGAAATCCTGACCGGAGAAATGCGCATAACCGAAGTCAAATACCTTGTGACGGATGATGATATCCACCATCTCGGCAGACTCGGGGTCACGTGCGTTCTTGGACTTGGCTACCACGTCGTACAGCGTATCGGTCACCATATTGTAGGACGCAGAGGTCAGTGCCTCCAGCATATATCCCGCGATTGCGAGATTTTCCTCGGAGAGGCTGGAAGGTACGCACGCCATGCTCGCGCTGCCGTTGACAAAGCCGAGATAATCCGCCTGCTTTTCGTCATACTTGGGGTTGGGCAGGACGCCGTAGTCGTCCACCATGTCACGCAGGCTGGTTGCCGTGGCAAGATAGGTCGGGAAGAACAGTGCTCTGCCGTCGCGGAACACGTCAATTGTCGCGGTGTACATACCGGGATCCTTATCGTACTGTGCCCAGGTAACGTGGAAGGAGTTCTGCGTGATGATCAGCTTGTAGATCTTATCGTAGATCTCCTGCAGTCTGTCGGTGTTGGGATCAAATACGGGCAGGTGATCCTCGTCGTAGGAGAACATGGTTGCGCCGGTGCCGAAGTACAGATTGAAGTCGGCATCAGCAGCCCATGCGGTCACGCCGAAAAAGTCGTCGGTATAAGCGACCTTGCCGTCACCGTTGAGGTCCTTGGTCTGATCCTTGGTCATGTCCAGCATATCGTCCAGCGTCCAAGTTCCTTCTCTTGCGTCGTCATAGGGGAATTCCCAGCCGTTTTCTTCAAACTGGTTTTTGTTGAACAAAACAGCTGCAGTGATCAGCATAGCGGAGGGCAGCAGGTCGCCGCACACCATCATCATGTTGTCGCCGATCACAAAACCCTTCTTGCAGTCCTGGTCCCACCATTCCTTATCGAAGTTCACGTAATCAAGGTCGGTCAGATTATACAGATATCCGCCGGGAGCAAGCGCGCGCGCTGCGTCGATCATGTGCTGGTATACGATGTGATATTCACCCGTGCCCGAGGTCACGTCGTTCTTGACAGCGGTAGAGATCAGATTGTAGTCGGACTGGTAAGCACAGTTGAACTCAATGCCCAACTCGTTTTCCAGCTTGTCGTCACGTCTGTAAACCGCGTCCTCCAAGGGGTCGGAGGAGCTTTCCTCGGGAGCGATATCATACTGGTTGTAGGACAGGATGACAACTTCGGTGCCCTGCAGATTGATATCCACCTTTTCGGGCTTGAGGTCGGGATTCATCCAGTAGCTCTCTTCTTCAACGACAGAGCCGTTTTCGTCGGTCTCGGTGCTACCCTCGTTCTGTTCCTGCGCGCAGCCTGCAAGCATAGCAAGTAGCATACCGCAGAGCAGGAGCCATATCATTACTTTTTTCATAGTCAAATACCTCTTTCTTTAGAGAACGTAAAATTCTTTTATCCTTTTCCTGCTTGAGCAGGTATCCTTTGCATGAGAGTTTTTGCAAATATGCATCAATCCTCGTAGCCGTATGCCTTGAGAATCACTTTCAGTTCCTTTTTGGTGTTCTTCTCGGACGAGGTGATATCACGCACGATGGAAGGACGGTTTTCCTGCAACGCAACCATGACGATATTGGAGCAAGGCAGGTTCTTGTGCGAGAAGTGAGAGTAACCAAAGTCAAACACCTTGTGACGGATGATGACGTCCACCATTTCAGCCGACTCGGGGTCTCGCGCGTTCTTGGATTTTGCCACAACCTCATATAGAGTCTCGGTAACCATGTAGTACGAGGAGGACGCCAGCGCCTCCATCATAAAGCCTGTGATCTCTAACTTTTCCCCAGAGAGGCTGACGGGCACGATTGCCATGCTGGCGCTACCATTGACAAAGCCCAGGTAATCCTTCTGCGCCTCATCATACTTGGGCTGCGGCAGAATGCCGTAGTCGTCGATCATGTCGCGCAGGGATGTGGTCACCGACAGATTGGTCGGGAAGAAGATGGCTCTGCCGTTACGGAACACCTCAATGGTGGTAAAGTACAGATCGTTGTTCTTAAGGTACTCGTTGTAGGTCAGGTGGTAAGTATCCTTGGAGAGCAGCAGCTCGTAGATCTTTTCGTAGATCGACTGCAACTTATCGGTGTCGGGTGCAAACGAGGGAATATGTGCATCATCATAGGAGAACATGGTCGCGCCCGCGCCATAGAAGAAGTTGTAGTCGCAGTCCAGCGACCAGGATGTAATGCCGTAGAAATCGTCGGAATACAGGAACTTGCCGTCACCGTTGAGGTCCTTTGCCTGATCCTTGGTCATGGTCTTCATGTCGTCCATGGTCCACTTTCCCTGTCTTGCGTCCTCATAAGGATACTCCCAGCCGCGCTGGTCAAACAGGTTCTTGTTAAACAGCACAGATCCCGTGATCAGCTGAGTGGTGGGGATCAGGTCTCCGCACGTCAGCATCATGTGCTCACCAATGGCAAAGCCGTTCTTGCAGTCCTGATCCCACCATACCTGGTCGAAATTCACGTGCTCCAGATCGGAAAGGTCGTAAAGGTAGCCGCTGAGCGCGAGGTTGTACGCCGCGTTGATCATGTGCTGATACACTAAATTGTATTCACCCGTGCCCGCAGCCGCATCGTTCTTGACGGCAAGCGCAATGTTATCAAAGCTGGTGTCATAGGCATTGTTGAACTTAATGCCGTACTCACTCTCCAGCTTGTCGTTTCGGCGGTACATCGCATCCTCAAGGGGATCGGTCGAGTTTTCCTCGGGACCGATATCGTAATGGCTTTGTGCCAGAATGACGAATTCCTGTCCTGCAAGCGTCACATCCAGCTTGGTGACGTCCAGATCGGTGCTGACCCACTTTTGCTCCTCTTGGATCACTTCGGTGGTGGTTTCTTCAGTCTCGCCGTTCACGCAGCCTGCAAAGCAAACAAGCAGCATGCCCGCAAGCAGCAGCCACAAAGTCAGCTTTTTCATAGTCAATTCTCTCTTTCATAGTGATTTTGAAAATACTTCATATTATTCTACCACATAAATGCACGCGTGTCAAGAGTAAGTAGCACAAAAAGGGCGGCAATGCAGCCGCCCTTGCGTTTATTCAGTTGTAGTATCTGTGGGTTGCTCGGGCACAGGCTCCGCTTGCAGCTTTTTCTGCTTGCGCTTTTTGATGCGCTTGACCGCAATCACGATCAAAATAACAGGGATTGCAATCGCCACCAAAGCAATCAGCACGACAAAGACAATGATGCCGATAAATAAAAACGTATACGGTGTAACCTCTATTTTGGGATTTTCGACTGTGCCCAGCGTAAAGACCAGATCCTGCTCGGGCAGTCCCTCCAGATGCAGCTCATAGCCTGCGTCGGTTTTGGTCCACTGATCGGGGGCAATGCTGAACTCTCCCTTTCTCTCCTTGACCATCAAGTAAGGCGTGTTGATATAGATATCCAACTTGCCAAACTCTTTCCAAAGAGATGCGGGCGTGAGAAAATACTCGTACGAATAGACGGGCGGCACAAAGTCACCGTCGATATTCGGATACAGCGGTGCTTTGACCGTATTGGTCAACCGCTCGCCTGGGGCGAGTGTGATCTTGTACTCATACCATTGCAGCAAATGCTCCGAAACATCCCAATTTGCATACATGCTGCTATACAGACCGCCCTCCAATCTTGCTGAGCCCTCAAGCTGCGCAACAACGGCGTTGAACCAGTCGTGTACCGCCACACCCGACGCAGGATCGTAATATTGCATCGCAAGCGCGCCAAAGGTGGTGCTTTGCTTATCGATCACCTTGACGCTGCCCTCGATCTCTTGATCCAAACCTCCGTTTTCAAAGACAGTCCACTGCACCTCACCAATGTCCCTGCCAAACACGTAAAACACAATCTCGGAATACGAGGCAGACGTGCCAAGCCAGCCCCCCTCATCTCCGGAGAACCACCTGGTCGCATTCTGCAGCATCACGCGCGTATCCTCGGGCAGATCTCCGATATATGTAGCGACATCTGCAGCACTGTAGGCCTGATGATCAACGCCTTCGACACGGTACGTGTATACGTATACGGGCAGATCGTAGGTCAAAAAGCTATCCGTGCGATAATCGTCGTACAGCTTTGCCATTTCCGGGACGGGATCAAAATTGTACAGACTTCCGCTCCAATAGCTGTGCCGCACGGTGGTCTGCACTGCTGCACCGTTTATCTGCGCACCGTATTTCTCGGTGTGATCGGGATTGACGTATTCCCCCTTTTCGGAGTCATAGTACTCGGTATAATAAGGATCGATTCCAAAAGGAAACAGCAGATTTGCCGTGACCGTCATATCACTTGGATTGTAAAAGGTATACTCTGCCGTCACGCTTGCATTGTACGACTCGTTGTATACATGGGGGCTGGGAAACTCTGCTATATCAAAGGTCAGCGTTTCGTGCTCAACCACCAAGGGGCATTCTCCGTCCGTGGTCAGCACGCCCGATGTGCTCACGCCCTCCCAATAAGATTGCGCGGAATTGGCAGAAACAGGCATAACGGCAAGGACGCACAGCAAAAATGCCATTGCGCCTGCCGTTATGCACAGGTTTATTTTTTTGAATTGTTTCATAGTGAGTCCTCCTTTGACAGTTGACATTGCTTCGGGGGTTCTACCTATATAGACGCAAAAACTAAAATTTCGTTTCGCTTTCCTTCAAAAAATATTTGTTAACATTTTGTGAATCACAAAAATCAATTGCCGTACAGTCTGTCCAGATCGTAGAATTCTCTTGCCTCGCGGCTGAACACGTGCACGATGACGTGGCTGTAGTCCAGCACGATCCAGGAGTTATTGCCTCTTCCCTCAACTGCCTCTGCCTTGATATCGCGCTCTTCCATCTTGAACTCAACCTCGCCTGCAAGTGCCTTGACGTGGGTGGAGGAGGTACCGTTTGCCAGCACGAAATATTCCGCAATGTCGGTCTTATCCTTCAGCTCTACAATCTTGATATCCTTAGCTCTGGTATCGTCCAAAATCTCTGCAATTGCCTCTGCCAGCTGCAGGGGAGTTGCGCCGATCAGCGAGGGCTTCTTTTGGGTTTCATTGTTCAGAATCTCTTCCATTTCGCGTATTCCTTTCAATTTTTGATTTATTTTTCAATCTTAAGTTTCATAATCAGGTCGTTTCTTGCGCTGAACGTATCGGGGCTGACGGGTGCGCCGTCCTCAATAAGTCCTGCAATCGTCATGTCAAACGATTGTACCAGCACACGCCAAAGGTGCATTTCGCGCTGCTTTGCGCTCATGTTTTCGGGCTCTTTACCCCAGAATGCTTCGCGCAATGCCACGCAATCGGGGAAGGTGCGCGAGTCGTCAATATAGTCGGCAAGATACACGATCTGCTCCGTGACACTCATGCCTTCCCTGCCGGTTGTATGGTAGCGCACTGCCATGGTCACCTCATCGCTTGCGTACGCGGAGTACTGCTCGGGGATGAGCAGCGCAGCCGTTCTGGCATGCAGCGTTTTGGGTGCTGCCAGATCAAGCGCGGTGGGTTCGATGCCGTGTGCCGACAAAAACGCCGCGTGTTGCTCGGTTTTCCATTCCTTTGTGACGTCGTGAAGTAGTGCCGCCGTGCGCAGCATCTGCTCCTTTTCGGGGCAGTACAGCGCTGCCAGCCTTGCCGCCATTTGCTCGACCGCCAAAGTGTGCCGCGCGCGCTTGGGTGACATATCTGCCGTCACGCGCTCGCGCAGCTCTATCATATTCTGCATATCGTTCATTGGTATAACCCGTTCTCCTTGATATATGCGGCAACGCGTGCGGGCACGAGCTGCTCGATTTCCTGCCCTGCCCTGATGGCGTTACGGATCTCGGTTGAGCTGACCTCAATGGGATCGGTTACGATCCTGCGCACCACCTTGCCGTATTTTTGGTTGTAAAGCGCGATCTTTTGCACGATCTCCTCGTCCAAAGCGCTGTCGCTCTCGCGGCGCACGTACACGGGATAGCACAGCTCGAAAATGCGCTCGGGTGCGCGCCAGCTGTCCAGCGTGAGCATCATGTCGGTGCCCAGCAGCAAGAACAGTCTTCTGTCCTCACCCGCAAGTGCCTCCAGCGTGTCAACGGTAAAGCTCTTACCATCGCGGCGCATTTCAATATCGCTGACGATCACGCCCTCGACGTCTGCAAACGCAAGCTCACACATGCGCAGCCTTTGCGCAGCCGTGACTTCACCGTCCATTTGCTTGTGCGGCGTCTTTCCCGTAGGAATCACGTACAGCACGTCCAGCCACATCTGCTCCATAAACGCCTTTGCAGCAGCCACGTGACCTGCATGCACGGGGGAAAACGTGCCACCGTAAATGCCTATGCGCAGCATAATTAAGGCAGCTCGATGCGATTTTTCTTTTTCTCGGAGCGGCGGTACAGAATGATCTTTCTACCCGTCACGCCGCAAACCTCCGCACCCAGCGCCTCGCCAAGCGCATCCGCAATATCGCGGGGGGTGTATTCACAGTTATCAAGAACGCTCAACTTGATCAGCTCCTTAGCCTCAAGCGCGTCCGAAAAGGTTTTGAGCATGTTGTCGCCAAGGCCGTTCTTGCCGATTTGCATAATGGTGGGAAGATCGTGCGCAAGGCTGCGCAGGTATGCTCTTTGCTTGGATGTTATCATTTGTCAGTTTCCTTCCTTGTGTTGCACCAAAAACTCTACCAGCAGCTGCATTGCTTTGCCGCGGTGGCTGATGCTGTTTTTCTCTTCTGCCGTCATTTCGGCAAATGTCTTTTGCATTTCGGGGTAATAGAACAAGGGATCATAGCCAAAGCCGCCCTCGCCTCTGTATTCGCACAGAATTTCGCCTTCGGTTCTGCCCTCAAAGTAGTATCCCTTGGTAAGGTCCTCGGGAAATACGCAGGCAATGCAGCATACGAACGCGCCGCTTCTGTCCTGCTTGTCGGCAAGATTGCGCAGCAGCAGCTGATTGTTTGCTTCATCATCGCCATGCTCGCCGCTGTAGCGTGCGCTAAAGATGCCGGGAGCGCGATCAAGCGCGTACACCTCAAGTCCCGAATCATCACCCACGCCGATATATCCGCTCTTTGCCGCTGCGTTTGCCTTGATAAAGGCGTTCTCTGCAAAGGTGGTGCCGTTTTCCTCGATCTCGTCGGTCAAGCCAACGTCATCAAGCGAAAAGATCTCCACGTCCGCAATCGCGCCCGCAAGAATCTCGCGCAGCTCTTTGATTTTCTTTTTATTATGTGATGCAAGTACGATCTTCATAAATTACTGTTCAAAAAGTGCCTTGATAAATTCGGCAGCATCAAATTCCTGCATATCGTCGATCTTCTCGCCAACGCCGATAAACTTGACGGGAATGCCCAGCTCGCGCTTGATAGAAAGCACGATACCGCCCTTTGCGGTGCCGTCCAGCTTGTTGAGCGTCAAGCCCGTGATGTTGGCAGCCTTGCCAAACTCCTTTGCCTGAATGATGGCGTTCTGTCCCGTAGTTGCGTCCAGCACCAAAAGGTTCTCTCTTGCAGCACCGGGGCACTCGCGGTCGATCACGCGATTGATCTTGGCAAGCTCGTTCATCAGGTTGGTCTTGTTGTGCAGTCTGCCTGCCGTGTCGATGATCAGCACGTCGGCATTCTTTTTCTTGGCGTAATTGATCGCGTCAAATACAACTGCCGCAGGGTCACTGCCCTCGTTCTGGCGCACCATATCCACGCCTGCGCGATCGCACCACACCTGCAGCTGGTCAATTGCCGCTGCGCGGAAGGTATCCGCTGCCGCAACAACCACTTTTTTGCCCTGTGCGCGCAATCTGTTCGAAATCTTACCGATCGAAGTGGTCTTACCGGCGCCGTTGACACCAATGACCAGCACAACGGAGAGAGGTGTGGAGAGGTTGAGCGAGCCGCCCTGACCGATCATGTCGGTCAGCATTTCCTGCAGCGCGTTCATCACGTCCTCTTTTTCCTTGATTCTGCCGTCCTTGATACGCTCACGCAGCTCGTCCATGATCTCCTCAGTTGCGCCAACGCCTACGTCAGCCTCGATCAGCAGCTCCTCCAGCTCGTCAAGCATATCCTCGTCCACGCGCACGAAATTGGAAAGCACGTCATGCACCTTGCCAAACAGCGCGTCCTTGGTCTTTTTCAGACCAGCCTTTAATTTATCCAAAAATGCCATCCCAGTTACTCTCCTTTTGTTTCTCGATATCGTTAACGTCCAGCGTCAGTACCTTGGAAATGCCGTGCTCGGGCATGGTGACGCCGTACAGTCTGGTGGCTGCAGCCATGGTACCGCGGCGGTGCGTGATCATAATGAACTGCGTGCCGTCGGTGTATTTCTTAATGTACTGTGCAAGTCTTTCCACGTTGACCTCGTCCAGCGCCGCCTCGATCTCGTCCAGGATACAGAAGGGCGTGGGATTGACCTTGAGGATTGCAAAGAACAGAGCAACGCCGATAAACGCCTGCTCGCCACCCGAAAGCTGCATCAGATTCTTGATGATCTTGCCGGGAGGTGCGGCGCTTATCTCAATGCCGCTTTCGAGCACGTTGGTGGGGTCTGTCAGGGACAGCTTTGCGGAGCCGCCGCCAAACAACTCAGAGAATACCCGGTTGAAGTTCTCATTAATCTTGTTGAAGGACTCAATAAAGCTGCTCTCCATATTGTGTTCCAGGTCTCCGATTACAGACAGCAGATCCTTCTTTGCCTTATCAAGATCCTTTATCTGCGCCTCCATGGTATCGTGGCGCGCCTTGACCTCGTTGTATTTATTAACGGCATCAAGGTCTACGTTACCGATAACGCGCAGACGGTTACGGCAGGAGGTCTGCTCCGCTACCGCGGCGGGACGGGATTTCTCATCCAGTGCGGGGGAACGCAAAGCCAACGG
>JAZOLE010000038.1:0-13851 GCA_045652835.1 Eubacteriales bacterium
GGCGGTTTATTTCTGTTGCACTTTCCCGGCGGTTACCCGCGGCTGACGTTATCAGCTACCCTTGCCCTGTAAAGCCCGGACTTTCCTCACCGTAATACCTTTCGGCAACATACGGCGCGGCCGCCCAGCAAGGCTGCAGAGTGATTATAGCACAAGTACGGTCAAATGTCAACCTTTCGCGCTATACTTTTTGATATAGGGGATAAACGACACGCCCGAGGCGCAGATAGCTGTGATAATGATTTCGGGGATCATATAAAGACCGTTGTAGAATACCGAATAGATCAGCGAGAGCAGTTTGCCCGAAAAGGCGTTCAGGATGACGTTGCCGACAGCATAAAAGCCCTCCTGCGAGAAAAACCACTCTGCCCACGCACCGAAAAAGATATAGCCCGAAAGGACATGAACAGCATAGCGCGCACCCAGCGCTATCACGACGCCAAGTACCATAGCGGGCGTTTTGGACAGCTTGTTTCGCAGTACGCCGCCAAGCCCCAGCATGGTGTAGGCAACGAAATAGTCCAGAATGACGATGCCGAATGCGACGCCAAGTCCCATGTAATTTTCGTCGGTAGGCAAAAAGTAGCCGCGCAGTACCGATGCAGCACCCGAGAGCAGGTCAAGCATGATTTGAATGACCGAGTAGGTAAAGGCGCAGAAAAGCCCCCATTTTGTGCCGTACATATAAGAGATGAGTACTATGGGTAGCATGCTTGCCACAGTAAAGCCACCGCCAAAAGGCAGGTGCAAAAAGGGAATGAATGCGCACAGCAGCGCAAGCACGGTCGCCGTTGCCAGCATCAGTGCGCTGAGCGTCAGGCGTTGCGTTTTTTGAGAGGTCATAGAGTCTCTCCTCCTTAAAGATAAAAATACAACCGCACGAAAAATCTCCGTGCGGTTGAGGATTTCTATCTCAAGTGTTTGCAAATCTTCCTACGCCGGTATTATCCGTATCAGGTTAAGGGTTCGCGCGCAGCGCATCTCAGCCGTTGGAAAGCGTGTTTCCGTCAGCACCCCTGATTTTTTATGCGGTTGTTCGTGCCTATTATACTGCCTGTGCGCACATTTGTCAAGCATGTTTGCGAAATTTTTCAAAAAAATGTAAAATCCCCCTTGCTAAACGGATATTTATCTGCTATAATGACAGTATAGAAATTTGAAAGGAGATTATTCCCATGAAAAGAATTCTCGCAATGATTCTGGCAGCTATGCTGCTGTGCTGCGTATTCGTAGCATGTGATAGCGAAGGCGATAAGCCCGAGCAGACCACCGCTGCTTCTACCCAGGCACCCACCACCGAAGAAGAAACCACCGAAGCTGAGGAAACCACTCCCGAAGAGACCACGGATGACGGTCTGCCGGATATGACCGACGTTTACGTTGACGTTTGGGACGTAGATGACCAGGCTCATAACGCGCAGAAGATCGAGCCCAACGGTAAGGGCGTTGGCATTTGCGTGACCGTTCCCGAGGGCGGCTATCTGTACGAGGCAGCTGTTCAGGCACCCAGCTTTAGCGACAATATCGGTAACTTGACCATCAAGGTATTTACTTGGAACACCGACTATGATACCACTGTTGCAGGCGAGCCTGTGTACACTCAGGAATTCGTTGACTTTGCAGACAACAGCAGCTTGCTTTGCGAGTTTGAAGAGGGTCAGATTCCTGCTGGTACTTACCTGATTCTGGTTTGCGATGCTGTGGATGAAGGCGAAGGCGTTGGCGTTTGGACCGGTAGACCCTATAAGACTGCTAACATGCCCGAGGAGTACGTTAAGTACGACATCCAGTCTTGGATCAACGGTAAGAACAACAAGAAGGCGATTGCTAAGTTCTCCCTGATCATTACCGAGCCCGAGGCATAACACCATATTACACAAACTGACGGGGCGCAGACGCGCCCCGTCTTATATTTTTGCCGATTTTTGCTTTTTTGTGCAAATTCTATTGCAAAACCGTACAAAATGTGTTATAGTATTAGATGGAAAAAATTATTTGTGAAAGGTGGAATAAATCCATGACTTACAACAAGAAGAATATCGAAGACATCAACGTTGCCGGTAAGAAGTGCCTGGTTCGTTGCGACTTCAACGTACCCGTGAAGGATGGCGTGATCACCTCTGAGAAGAGAATCGTAGAAGCGCTGCCCACCATCAAGTACCTCAAGGAACAGGGTGCTATGGTCATTCTTTGCTCTCACATGGGCAAGCCCCACAACGTGTTTGACAAGGAGCTCAAGCTGGACAAGAAGGAGATCGCTAAGATCGAGAAGCTGCCCGAGGCTGAAAGAGAGGCTGCTACCGCTGCTGCTCTGGAAAAGGCAAAGGGCGACGTTAAGAAGTTCTCCCTGCAGGTTGTTGCAGATAAGCTCAACGAGCTGCTTGGCGGTGGTGTTGTGTTCGCTAACGATACCGTTGGCGAGGATGCACAGGCCAAGGTTGCTGCTATGAAGCCCGGCGACATCGTTCTGCTGCAGAACACTCGTTTCACCAAGAAGGAAGAGAAGAACGATCCCGAATTCGCAAAGCAGCTTGCAAGCTTTGCTGAAATCTTTGTAAACGATGCATTCGGTACTGCTCACCGTGCACACGCTTCCACTGCAGGCGTAGCACAGCATGCAGGTCTGCCCGCAGTTTGCGGCTACCTGATCCAGAAGGAGATTTCCGTTATGGGTAAGGCTCTGGCTAACCCCGAGCGTCCCTTCGTTGCTATTCTGGGCGGCGCTAAGGTTTCCGATAAGCTCAACGTTATCAACAACCTTCTGACCAAGGTTGACACCCTGATCATCGGTGGCGGTATGTGCTACACCTTCCAGGCTGCTAAGGGCTATGGCGTTGGTAAGTCCCTGCTTGATGAGAGCAAGATCGACTACTGCCGCGACATGATGGCTAAGGCTGAGGCAAACGGCGTTAAGCTGCTCCTGCCCGTTGACGTTACCACCATTGCTGATTTCCCCAACCCCATTGACGCTCCCGTTGACGTTGAGATCTACGACGCTGACAAGATTCCCGCTGAGAGAGAAGGCGGTGATATCGGTCCCAAGACCATGGAACTGTACGCAGAGGCTGTTAAGAACGCAAAGACTGTTGTTTGGAACGGTCCTATGGGCGTATTTGAGAACCCCACCCTTGCAAAGGGCACCATTGCTGTAGCAGAGGCTCTGGCAGCTTCCGAGGCTACCACCATTGTTGGTGGCGGCGACAGCGCAGCAGCTTGCGAGCAGCTCGGCTATGCTGATAAGATCACCCACATTTCCACCGGGGGCGGCGCATCGCTCGAGTTCCTTGGGGGTCTGGAGCTGCCCGGCATTGCTTGCCTTGCAGACAAGGAATAATTTGGGAGGATTATAGAAATGGCTAACAGAAGAACCGTTATTGCGGGCAACTGGAAGATGAACTTCACTCCCGCACAGGCAACTGCTTTTATTGAAGAGATTAAGCCCATGGTGGCAGGTAAGGATAACTGCGATATCATTTTCTGCGCTCCTTACGTAACCATCGACGCAGCACAGAAGGCTGCTGCAGGCTCCAACATCAAGATCGGCGCTGAGAACGTGCACTTTGCAAAGAGCGGCGCGTACACCGGTGAGGTTTCCGCAGAAATGCTGACCGCTATCGGCGTTGAGTACGTTATCATCGGCCACTCCGAGAGAAGACAGTACTTCGGCGAGACCGACGCTACCGTAAACGCTCGTACCAAGGCAGCTCTTGAGGCTGGTATGAAGGTTATTCTTTGCCTTGGCGAGGTCAAGGAGGAGAGACTCTCCGGTATTACCCGTGAGGTTGTTTCCATGCAGACCAAGCTGGATCTGGCAGGCGTTACTGCTGAGCAGATGGCAAACGTTATCATCGCTTACGAGCCCGTTTGGGCAATCGGTACGGGCTTGACCGCTACCCCCGAGCAGGCTGACGAGACCTGCGGACAGATCCGCGAGGTTCTCGCTGAGATCTACGGTGAAGAGGTTGCACAGGCTACCACCATTCAGTACGGTGGCTCCATGAACGAAAAGAACGCTGCAGAGCTGCTCGCTAAGGAGCACGTTGACGGCGGTCTGATCGGCGGCGCATCTCTGGTTGCTGCTAAGTTTACCGCTATCGTAGACGCTGCACAGTAATTGTAGCAATACAAATAAAAAACCGACACGGACGCGTCCGTGTCGGTTTTTTATTTGTGTCAGTCCTCAATAAAGTTTTTCTCGCATTCCTTGATCAGCTTATCAATCTTCTTCTGGCAAGATTTCTGTGTCTTAGCCAGCTTGGAAGATACGCTGTAGGACTTGTTTGCGATGGTGCCGTAAATTACGCTCTGAATCGGCATGCCAATCGCGTAATCGTATGCAAGCTCGAAAACGTTACGGAAGTTATCGTGAATGATATCGATCATAGCGCCTGCCTGCGGGTCATCGGTATACTTGACCTTGAGTGCGGTTTCGTAATATTGGGGCATAACGGTCTTTGCGGTTTCGCGGTTGAGTACCTCAAGCACGGTGCTGATAAACTCCATGTCATTCAAGGCGGTTGTCAGGATGACGCCAACCTCGGTAGTATCGTGCGAGGAGGTGTTGTACTGCTTATCGGATGCCAAAAGCATGGGGTAGGGAATAATACCTGCGTCATGCTCCATCTCGCGCATATTCTCCAAAGAACCAAGTCTTTGGTAACCAACGATCATTGCCTGGTCGTTGATGAATGCGTTGAGCACGTCTGCCTCATTAAAGGAACGAGTGCCCTTGCTGTACATCAGGTTATAAATGCTCTCGGTCAGCGCGTAGGTACGTTCGTTGTTGATGGTGATGATGGGATATCCGGTTTCCTCATCACGGGTCATGTAATTGGTACCGCCAGAAGCGATCAACGGGATCGAGCTGCCCCACATGTCGCTGATGACGTAGCCGTACTGGTCCTCGTTGTCTGCCTGAGCGTTACCGTTGAGATCCACATAGTTGTCAGCAATGATCTCCAGCATCTTGGCGTGCGTCCATTCGTAGTTGAGCACGATATCGTAAAGCTCGTCGGGGTTACCGTATTTGTCCTCGTAGAGTGCCTTGTTGTAAAGCAAGCAGTGACCGCTGCGGATAACGTCTGCAAAATAGTCGCCTGCCAAGAGGAACTGATAGCCCTCTACAAAGCTTACGTTGGTCATGTAGTCGGAGTACCAATAGTTCTGGTCAAAATCAAACTTGTATTCCTCGTTCAATGTGTTGACGAAATAACCGCTGACGCTCAGTCCCGCCATGGGGTACAGGTCATTGATAATCAGGTCAAACTCGTCCGAGCCGGAGGTTACGAACTTTTTAATGTCGTCCGCTACAGCGGTGTAAACCAGGTCGGAGTGAACGTATTCAAGGTTGACGTTGAGCAGCTCCTCGGTGTCAAGATTTCTCTTGTACACAGCGGAAGCCACGATGTCCGAAGAATCGGCTTGCTCTTCACCCTCGATCATAAAGTTGGAGTTACCCATACCTGTCGAGGCAGCGTTAACGCTGGTGTAGATCCAAAATTCTTCTTCTTTGAAATCCACGTCCGCAAAGATATCTTGCTCCGCGACCGTTTCGTTTCCGGAATTTTCGGGATCGTCATTGTTGGGAGTTTCTGCGCAGGCGAAAAGGCAGGAAAGCAGCATCAGGGCTGCAAGTAACATTGCAAATAAACGTAGGCGCATGATCGTTCTCCTGTTCTGTGATATTTCGGGTGTGGATTTGAGCGATTACTGTGCGGGGGTTACGGTTGCCTGGTCAAAGGTCTGACCTACGGTCCAGGTTACGTTGTAAACTATGGTGCCGTGAGCCAAGAAGTTCTGTGCAAAGCCTGCGTAGTGCAGCTGTGCAAGGTCTGCCTGGCAGAAGGTCTCCAGCGTGGAAATATCAACCATTTCGCCCACCAGGGTGCGATAGGTGTCATCCAGCTTGTTAAGATACTCGGTGAATTCGGGCTCGGTGCCGTTTTCAGCCCAGTCATAATAGTCAACGATACGGAAAGTCAGGGTTGCGCTCAGGGTATCACCCGTTCTCTGCACGTTGGAAAGGTCTGCCATGGTGTGATAGGTGCCAAGAGCAAAGTAGATGGTGCCGTCCTGAGACTTCAGGCTGGTGAAGTTCATAGGCTGATTCTGGTTTACGGAAATGCCGCTCTGGCCGTCCTTAACCAGATTTTCAGCTGCCTTCATAGCAGCGTTTACACAAGTAATCTGTGCTGCGCTGACCTTGGGGTGATCAAGCATATCAGCCATTCTGTCCGTGTAATCATATACGTCGCCGGACATATCGATGTAGTGCTTGATCATGGATGCGCCGAAGCCCAGGTCAAGGGTAAAGCCGGTCTGCTCGTACAGATCCTGAAGCTGATCCTGAACGCCGTAATCTTCAACGTACTTTTCGTAGTTTGCAATGCAGTCTGCGATCTTGTATACGTTAGCGATCTTTTCATCCGAATAGGTAGAGCCGGTAGCGTAAGTATCTTCGGTATACTTGATCTTGTCAGCAAAGATCTCCTCCAGCGTACGTACGGGCTGGTCGGTAGAGAAGTTGCCGTACTGCGTTACGGGCGCCTCGGTCTGAGATGTCGTGGTATCCTCGGTGGTGCTGTTACCGGGATTATTGCCCGTATTGGGACCTTGGTTCGAGGTGCATCCTGCGATAGCGGTGCACATCATGCCGAGAATCAGCATAATGGCAAGCATTTTTTTCATCATATTCATGTTTAATTCCTCCATGTTAATAGAATGACATAGTAATACAATATAAAGTATATCACAAACCTCAACCATTGTCAATCATCAATTCATATATTGTCGAAATCTTTGCATATAACGAAAGGTGGCGGCGTCAGTGACGCCGCCACCTGATTGATGATCGGATTATCCAACCTTAACCGTGATAGAGGAAATATAGAACTCGCAGGGCTCGATCTGGTAGAACAGAAGCGTATCGGTGCCCGCGGGAGGTACCTCGGTGAAGGTAATGGTGTAAAGTCCGGGCACGCTCGGGTCTGCCTGGATCTTGTAATTGCACTCGGCACTGTTCTGTCCGCCGCCTGTCATATTAAGCAGCACGAATGCACCGCGGGAATTGTCATCGAGGTTGCCCTTGCAATCGTAGACCTTCATGGTGATGGTGTATCGGTTGCCGCCATAGAGCGGATTACCAAGCGCAATTGCATCAAAGTTTTCAGCATAGTAGTATGCGTATTCACCAAAGCCTGCGTTTGCAAGCGTTTCCTTGGTGTGGGCGTTGAGGCAAGAGGTGTCTACGTAGGTGTTCTTGGAGGTCTCGAAGAAGATGCCGTTAGCAAAATCGTAGGTAAATCCTGCTCTGAGCTGTTCCTCGGTTGCCTGAGTCATCTGATCCGGTACAATGGTCTTGTTGGGGGTAAGACCGGGCATCTTGGTAATGGTAAAGTTGCCCACGTAAATGTCCGCATACTGGGCAGGGGCATTGTCAATAAAGAAATTGAGCTGTCTTTCACCCGTCGTTCCTACCTGCCAATTCATTTCAAAGTGATACATGCCCTCACCTTGGAAAATGCCTTGCTTGAGCACGCGGTTTCCGGGCGTGCCATCCATGGCAAGCAGATACATGGTCGAGCCCTCGGAAATGGGGGAAGCGATGTAGGCGTCAATGCTGATGTGATAGGTCGTGCCGGCAGAGAAGTAGGTCTTTTTGGTCAGACCCGTAAACTCAGCCATGCCGCGGTCAAGATGCAGAATACTCTGACCGAACTTGTCGGGAGCGGCGAGAATGGCTGCCTTGGCTGCCTCGTCGGTAATGTCGTCTACGCTGATCACTTTACCGCCTTTGATGGTGACGTTTTTGTCCCAAACAAAGGTGTGACCGTTTTCCAGCTGGCTGATCGAGGGGTTGGCGTTGACAAAGGCTGCCAGTGTAAGCTCACCGAGATATACCGTGCCTGCACCGTTGTATTCAATGTATGCGATATTGCCCTTGCCTTCAGCGTTGTAGATGGTCGAGAAGGTGGTCACTGCGCCGGTCGTTGCAAACAGATCGTCGGTAATGACCGTATCACCGATCACAAGGCTTGCCTTGATGGGAGTGTCGGTGTAGTAGGTCAGCTTGATCATAAAGCTGTTGCCCTTTTGATACAGGCAGGAGAGCGAGGATTTGCTCATGCCGTCAAGGTAAAGCTTTTCACCTGCAGTAGCGTTGAGCGTCAGCACGCTATCGCCCACGTATTCTACGTTCAGCTTATCTGCCAGTACGCGATCGGACAGCGAGGAAAGGGGAGTAACGGTAGCGGAATTGCCTGTCATGGGCATGGTGAACAGCGACCAATCCCAGCTTACGCCCAGGGCAACGTCTGACTCGTTAGGCGTAATGTTTTGCGGATCTGTCGTAGTTGCACGGTTCTTGACCGTGTAAAGATCTTCGCTTGTAAAGGTGTCGTTTTCGGTGTAGGTTGCGTCGGTCGAGGTGGTGATGCGGCTCTTATTGTTAAACGTACAGCCCCAGAAGCCGATGTCCACGATCTCCTGACCGATCTTGCGCATGCGCTTGGCGGTGTTTCGGTTATAAGCGTCGATCTGTACCTCACCGCCGTTGAAGGTGCAGTTCACAAAGTCTACGTTACCGGGCATAGGACCTTCTACAGAGCCCTCAACCATCATCCAGATGACCAAGAGGTCAAAGACAGTGTTCTCTACGTACAAGTTACGAAGATAACGGAACGTGCCCTGGAAATGGCAGTTGGTAATGGTACTGCCGGGTGCAGCTGTGTCGCGGTTAGCAACCACGCAGCCCTCGGTTACGTCATTGATGGTCTGTCCGTAGTAAAGCGTAATGGTACGGGAGCCGTCCGCATTGCTGACCACGGAGCGCACGCGAGCGTTGCCCTTGTATACGCCGTTCTTAAGATCGTAAATATCCACCGTGTCACCGGGGGCGCAAACGAACACGTCTGCGGGGTTTTCGTAGTTTTTAATCGAGAATACGTTGTTGTTGGTGACTTCGCTGACAACGCCCAGAGTAGCTGCAATGTTGAACACGTCATCAAACAGCACGTCTGCCTCGCAGTTGTTCCAGTGAATGCCTGCGGTGTTGTTCTTGCAGTGGTAGCCGTCGCGCCATGCAACCATTTTGATCTCTCTGTCATTGTTTGGGGAGGGAACGAGATCCACGTTTTCAAAGAACAGGTGATCCTGGTTGTGCATCAGTGCCCAGACAAAGGTGGAGGCTGCATGCACGCCGATGTTTTCAAACAGCATGGGCTGATCCGATTCTCTGACGTCAATGACCTGGTCTGCAGAGTGAGCCACGCCGGGGTTGGGCAGGAATACCAGCTGACCTTCTCTGTAGGTGTGACCCTTATAGGAGATCGTGAGCTCCTTGTCCCCGGTCTTGTGCGACTCTGTCATGAAGGCGTGCGGACGCTGCTGCGTGCCCTCGTTGTATGCGATAGAGAAGCCGTTGGAGGCGGTGAAATCATAGTGGTCAGCGTAAGGATCCATATCCACGTCGAATACGACCTTAGAACCCAGTACGTCCTTGACTTTGCCCACAAGGTATACGGGAATTGCATAGTCAAAGTGCAGATTTGCCATCTTGACGTTGCCGCAATCGCTGAAACGGATGTAACGCATGTCGGGTGCGATCAGAATGGTGGCACCGCAGCCGTCAATGGTCATGCCGTGCGCGCCGCTGAGCGCAAAGGGGGTGACGCGGCCACCGGGAGCGGAGGCTACGTAATAGGTCTTGTTTTCCTCAAATTTGAGCGTAGCGTGCTGCTCGGCAGCAGCCACAACAGCATTATAAATTGCTGTGCCGTCATCGGTCTTGCCGTCGCCAACTGCGCCAAAGTCCTTGACGTACAGTACGGTGTCGGTGGTTGCACCGATATTTTGCTTGATCGCGTTCAGATCCTCTTTCATAGCGACAATAGGATCAACGATCGGATCCGGCTCATCATCGGGAGTGGTGGTCTCCTCATTCGGAGCGGTGGTTTGTGCATCTGTGCTTTGTTCGTCGGGATTGTCGGGGGTGGGCTTGCAGGCTGCCAAGGGGAGCAGCATGCAGAAGCAAAGCAGCATGATCAGCAAGTTTCTCAGTTTCATCATAAACCTCCTGGTATTTGTGAGTTATTGGATCTTAACTGTGATAGATGCGATGTAGAATGCGCAGGGTTCAAGCACGTAGAAGCGGAAGGTGTCGGTGCCGATCGGGGTGACTCCTGTGAAGGTCAGAGTGTAAAGACCGGGAGTTTCGGCATCAGGGGTGATGGTGTAGTGATAGCCGGGGCCGAATTGGGTGCCATTTTTCATATCGAGAATCAGAAATGCACCTTCAGGCGCGGTTGCAAGATTTCCTTGACAATCGTAGACCTTCATTTTGAGAGTTAATCTGCGTTTTTCATGCTGTGACAGCATGTGCGCTAATCCGAGCGCATCAAACGTTTCGTCATAGTAATAAGCGTATTCTCCGAATCCGGCATTTGCAAGTGTTTGCGCTGTGTAAGCGTTCAAGCAAGAGGTATCTACATAGTTTTGCTTGCCCACATCCAAAAAGTATCCCTTGGAAAAATCGAAGGTATAGCTGTTTATAAGCTGCTCAATGGTAGGCGTTGCATATTCCGTAACCGTGAGATTTCCGATTGGAGCAAGTCCGGGCATTTTGGTCAGGGTCAGGTTGCCCACGTAAATATCCGCATAGGAAGCGGGAACGTTGGGGATATAGAAGGTAAGCTTGTTTTCGCCTGTGTTGCCAACCTTCCATTCAATTTCAAAGTGATAAAGTCCCTCGCCCTCGAAAATACCTTCAGCCAACGTGCGGTTGCCTGCGGTGCTATCCAGCACCATCAGGAACATCTTGGAATCTGCGGAAATGGGGGAGGCGATATATGCGTCAATACTCAATCGGTAGGTTGTGCCTGCTGCGAAGTAGCTCTTTTTGGTAAGTCCGTTAAAGTCGCCCATATTGCCGTCCAGATGCAGTACGGTCTGTCCGAACTTATCGGGATTTGCAAGCATTGCCTGCTTGGCAGCTGCATTGGTCACGTTGTCAAGCTTGACCGCTTCGCCGCCATCAATGGTAACGTTGCCGTCCCATGAGAAGGTGTGACCGTCCTCCAGCTGGGTGATTGAGGGATTGGCGTTGACAAAGGTTGCCAGTGTCAGCTCTCCAAGGTAAACCTCGCCGTCGCCCAGACATTCGATATACGCGGTATTGGCGTCGCTTGCAGCGTTGTGGATGATCGAGAAGGTCGCCCACTCACCGCTCTCGGTAAACAGATCCTCGGTGACCGTCTTGCCGCCGATGACAAGCTTTGCCTTGACGGGAGTTGCAGTATAATAAGTCAGCTTGATCAGATAGCTGGTGCCTTTTTTGTACAAGCAGGGAATTGCGGTAGCGCTCATGCCGTCAAAATACAGCTTTTCGCCCGATTTTGCCTGCAGGGCAAGCACACCCGAGCCAACGCCCGCTACGTCATGTACGTTGACGCCAAGCGATGCGGTCGGTATAACAGAGGCAATATTGCCTGTCATGGGCATGGTGAACAGCGACCAATCCCAGGTGACACCTGCGTTCACGTCTGTATCTGTGGGTGCGATTTGTATGGGATCGTTGACTGCCGCCGCATTTTTGACTGTGTAAAGCTCTTCGGTTGTGTAGGTATCGGAAACCGTGTAGCTCGCCATGGTCTTGGTGCTGATATTGCTCTTGTTGAAGGTGCAGCCCCAGTAGCCGATGTCGGTGATCTCTTTACCAATTTTATTCATACGCTTGGAGGTGGCGTAGTTCTGTGCGTCGATCTGAATATTGCCGCCGTTGAAGGTACAGCCCACAAAGTCCATATTGCCGGGCATGGGACCCTCCACGCTGCCGCTGACCATAATCCATGTTTGCAGCATGTCAAAGACGGTGTTTTCCACGTAAAGGTTGCGCATAAAGCGGAAGGTGCCTTGGAAGTGGCAGTTGGTAATGGTACTGCCGGGCGCGCCCGTGTCGCGGTTGGCAACCAAATAGCCTTCCTTGACCTTTTCAATGGTTTGACCGTAGTAAAGCGTTAGGGTACGGGTACCATCTGCGTTGGTTCTGACCGAGCGGACGCGTCCGTTGCCCAAATAATTGCCGCTTTTGACGTCAAAGATGTCTACGGTGTCACCGGGATTGCAGGCAAAGGTCTGTCCTGAGGATTCGTAGCTTCTGACTGTAAAGACGTTGTTGTCTTCTGTAGTGACTACTTCGCCAAGCGTATTGGCAATGTTGAAAATGTCATCGTGCAGCACGCCCGACTCGCAGTTGTTCCAGTGCAGGGAAGCGGTGTTGTCCTTGCAGTGGAAGCCGTCGCGCCATGCTACCATTTTGATCTGTCTGTCATTATCGGGGGAGGGAACCAAGTCCACGTTTTCAAAGAATACCTTGTCTTGGCTGTCGCTGATATGCCAGCAGAATACGGGGGCTGCGTGAATGCCTATGTTTTCAAACAGTATAGCACCCGTGTTACCCTTGAGCGAGCACATTGCGCTACCAATGTGACCGACGCCGGGATTGGGGAGGAATACGACTTTACCTTCCGTGTAGGTATGTCCTTTGTAGGTGACCGTCACTTCCTTTTCGCCGGTTTTTTGCATCTTGGTCAAAAAGGTGTGCGGACGCTGCTGCGTGCCTTCGTTATACTGAATCGAAAATCCGTTGGCAGCTGTGTAATCGTAAGAGTCAAGGTAAGGGTTCATGTCAACGTCAAACACGATCTTGGTGCCTTGTACGTCCTTGACCGTGCCAACCAGATAGACCGAAACTGCACAGTCAAAGTGGCAGTTGATGAATTTTACGTTTGCGCTGGCTCCTACCTCAAAGTATTGCATGTTGGGTGCTAAAAGGAAGGTCGATCCGCAGCCGTCTACGGTCAAGCCGTCCGCACCGTTGATTAAGAAGGGAGTGAGTCTGTTGCCGGGAACGGATTCGATGTAATAGGTCTTATCTTGCTCAAATTGAAGCGTTGCTTTTTGATTGATCGCCTCGGTTACGGCATTGAAAATTGCCGCGCCGTCATCGGTCTTGCCGTCGCCAACTGCGCCAAAGTCCTTGGCGTACAGCACGGTATCGGTTGTTGCGCCAATACCTTGCTTGATCGCGTTCAAATTTTCTTTCATAGCCACAATGGGGTCAATAACAGGCTCAGGCTCCTCCTCGGGAGCGGTGGTACTCTCCTCGGGAGCGGTTGTTTGCATCTCTGAGCTTTGTTCGGGGGTATCGGGGGCGGGCTTGCATGCTGCCAAAGGGAGCAGCATAAAGACGCATAAGATCAATGCCAAAGGCTTGATTGACCGCATATTTACACCTCCTGATTATACAAGATTATATAAATTGTATAAATATATTTCAATTATAGCATACTATTTCGGATATTTCAATAACATAGTCGCATAACAGCATCATATGGAAGAAAAAAGAGCAATATTTGTCCGATATGCAATTTAAAAGGTTACAAATGTAACATTACATGGACGGAATTGTGAACAAACGCCCAAGCCGCTTGACAAAATTCATCACTGTCCCTATAATGTAGAGGAAAATGAACCTGCTATAGCCGAAGAGAGCCGAACTTTCAGCCACACGGAAGCCGAGTCGAATAGCCTTACGGTGATGCATTTGTGCGTCTTGCGCAAAAGCTCACCTCGTAAGATTATTATCTTACTTCGGTTTGCTTTCACGCAATCCATCAAAAATGCATTCACCGTAAGGTGCAAGCAGTTTTGACACAGCAGATTTTTTCAATCCTCAAAGCTCTTCCTGCAGGGCATATGAGAAATATGTCCAAAGGATGAGATGCAGGGATTGGAAAAATCTGCGTGTCAAAACCTATTTGACCCGGCTTTCGTGTGGCTGCGCCCTGCGGCGAG
>JAZOLE010000039.1:0-29243 GCA_045652835.1 Eubacteriales bacterium
ACTTCCAGCGGTTGTCAACGATAAACGCGACCTGAAACTCGTCCACCAGCTTGGTAAACCAGTCCAATGTAAAAACTCCTTTTTATTGGATTTTATAGAATACACAAAAACGGGGACAGCGGGTGTCCCTCGTTTTTTGTCAAATGTTTCGAATCAATTATTCAGCAGGGATGTACTTAGCGATGATGGAAGCAACGGTACCGTCAGCGATGAGTTCGGTGAGAGCGGTTTCGATCTTGTTCATCAGTTCGGTGTTTTCCTTGCCGACTGCGATAGCGTATTCTTCGGTGATGTATTCGGTATCAAGGATTACGAGACCGGGGTTGTTCTGAACGAATACCTTAGCGGGTTCGTTGTCGATAACAACGCAGTCAACCTTGTCGGAGGTCAGAGCCATGATAGCGTCTGCGCCCTTGTTGTAACGTTCGATGGTAGCGAGACCAGCGTCTTCAAGGTCCCAGGTGGTGTAGAGGTCGCCGGTGGTAGCGAGCTGAACGCCGATCTTGTGGGAAGCGCCTTCTGCGAAGAGGTCGTCAGCGGAGGTGATGGAAGAACCTTCCTTGACTACGATAACCTGTACGCCGGTAGCGTAGGAGGTGGAGAAGTCAACCTGTTCCTTACGTTCGTCGGTAACGGTAAGACCAGCCATAGCGAAGTCGTACTTGCCGCTCTGAACGCCGGGGATGATGGAGTCGAAGTCAACGTGTTCGATGGTGAGTTCAGCGCCGATCTTTGCGGAGATCGCTTCTGCGATTTCAGCGTCGATACCGACGATCTTGTCGCCATCATAATATTCATAGGGCTTGAAGTATGCGTTGGTAGCCATCTTGAGTACGGGCTTCTCTTCTTCCTTCTTGTCGCAGGAAGCAAATACGGTGATACCGGATACGATCAGCATCAAAGCCATCAGCATAGCAATAATCTTTTTCATGGTGTTTCTCCTTTGGAACTCGGTGCATCGTGCACGTTTATTATGTGCATAATTATACACCGATATGCAAGGTTTGTCAACCCCCTTTTTGTAAAATTTATGCACAAATATTGCGATAATCTTGCGCATTGTTTGTAGCGTTTTCACTAACGAGGGCATTTTCGTCGAAATTATGCAATTTTTTGCATGCATTTCATGCATTTATTTATTCACGTTTTTGTGCATATATGCAATTATTCATGCATATAACAAGAAAAGCGGCTTGCCTTTCGGCAAGCCGCAAATGATGCTGTAAATTAATAGTTATCAGCCTTGATCTCAAAGTAAGCCTGGGGATGCGCGCAAACGGGGCACATAACGGGAGCAGCCTTACCAACTACAACGTGACCGCAGTTACGGCAGATCCAGATAGCCTCGCCGTCCTTGGAGAATACGATCTTGTTCTCGATGTTGCCCAGCAGCTTCTTGTATCTCTCCTCGTGCTCCTTTTCGATCTTAGCAACAGCCTCGAACAGGTAAGCAATGCGGGTAAAGCCTTCCTCGCGAGCGGTCTTTGCAAAGCCTGCGTACATATCGGTCCACTCGTAGTTCTCGCCCTCAGCAGCGTCCTTGAGGTTGGTCATGGTGTCCGGAACCTCACCGTCGTGCAGCAGCTTGAACCAAAGCTTAGCGTGCTCTTTTTCGTTGTTAGCGGTCTCTTCAAAGATTGCTGCGATCTGCTCGTAGCCTTCTTTTCTTGCCTTAGATGCGTAGTAGGTGTACTTGTTTCTTGCCTGAGATTCGCCTGCAAATGCAGCCATCAAGTTCTTTTCGGTTTGAGATCCTCTGAGTTCCATAGTGAAAATTCTCCTTTTTATGATTGATTATAGATTTTTAATTGGGTCATTCCCTGTTACATACGGGACAAAGCCCGAAAAACTGTACGTGACATGCGTCTATCCGACCGCCCGATACCGCCACGGCACCTTGCTCGATTGCCGAGGTGTCGGGGATTTCAACGTCACTGATCGCGCCGCATCCCACACACACCATATGCGCGTGCTTTCCCAGCGTGATGTCAAAGCAATCCGAGCTGCCTGCCAACACCAAGCGCTGCACCTCTCCGCTCTCGGCAGCTTCTGCCAATACGCGGAACACGGTGGCTCTTGACACAGCGGGATCAATCTCATGTACTGCCTCAAGGACGTCGCCTGCCGTCGGATGATCAAGCGCATGCACGGCTTGCATAACAAGCTCGGTCTGATGCGTTTTTCTCGTTCTCATAGCGGCTCCTTATTAAGACTGTGTCTTAATTATATCATAAACCGCCAAAATGTCAAGAGGTTTTTGAAAAAATCTTTTAAGAATTTTTGGTTTCGTTGTTACCTTCTACCCAATCCACGTCGGGCAGATCATCCGCAAGCTCATCCTCGGGGATTTCTTCATCCGCATCGCCGTCGCGCAGCTTCTTATATCTGACGCCTTGATAAGCACCAACCACAGCAAGACCAAGCATCGCCTTTGCCGTCCACTTGACCGTTCTTTCCATCTTGGTGGTCACGTCCTTAAGCTTGGGGGCATTCTCGGGATAAATGAAATCCTCTTCGTCCTCCACTCTCTGCTCAAGCATCTGGCAAAATTCTCTTTGCTTTGCCATATCCGAGATCTGCTTGGGGCACACAACCACAAACATCACAGCAGCCGCGCCCGCAATGATCAAGCCCTTGATCAGGTGCTTACGCTGCGCGTCCTTTTTGCTACCCACGCACATAACCACGGGCACTGCGCAAGCAAGGATCAGCGGCACGGTATACCCCACCGTGATCACGATCCAGCCAAAGTCTTTTTTGCTGTCCTCGATCAACTCATCCTGCTTGGTGGCAAACTGATCGTTGATCATATCCAAGGACACGTAGAGCAAAATGCTCAGAATCAGGATGCCCAGCAAAACGCGAGCAATATCCCAAGCGGCAGATTTGGTTAACGGAAGACGTATTTTATTACTTGCCCCACTTGCTTTCTTGTTTTTAGCCATTTGTGGCACGCTCCTTTTCGTTACATACTTGATTTATTATATCATAAGCTCCGCTTTTTGTCCAGTACCGCATGCAAAATTCTCTGCCCGGCGTTGACACTTTTATTCGCTTGTGATATAATATGATAAAATACGCATGCAGAAAGCGAGGAAAAAGCATGGCAAGCGGTGGCAAAAAGATGCAGGGCAGCTGCGAGAGCTGCGAATTTTACGATTTTGATCCGGATTGGGACGCATACGTGTGCCTTGTTTCCTTGGACGAGGACGATATGTGCGATTTTCTTTCGCACAACACAGGTCATTGCCCGTATTATCGGTTCTACGACGAATATAAGAGCGTACAGAAGCAAAATTAAGTTATTGCTACAGAAGCGATCAGTGATCGCCCGCACACAAAAAGCACCTCTTGCGAGGTGCTTTTTCTATGTTCAATTGGCTTTTTCTCTTTCGAGTCTTTGCTTTTTCCCTGCCTCGATCCAACGCACAGCACCCGTGGCCACAATGATCGCCATGGCAATACCTGTACAGATCTTGACCGCTGCCAGCATGTTCTCCATAAACAGCGTCTGTTCACCGCTGAACAGATAGAACATGGTATAATACAGTCTGCTTCCCGGCACGAGCGGCAGCAGCGTGGGAATCATAAAAACGGTGGTGGGTGTTTTGACAGCGCGCGCCATGATCTCGCAATACACACACGGCACAGCCGTGGCAATCATGTTGGTAATCAGCGGATCAAGCCCGAACTTATCTCCAATCATCATCAGCGCACAGGAGATAATGCTGCCGATCATAGCCCATGGCAGCTTTTTGGGCGGCACGTCAAAAATAACGGCAATGCCGAGAAGGGCGATCGAGCAAGCGATCAAGCCATTGATAACATCTCCCCAACTCATACGATCCCTCCTATCGTCAGCCATGCAAGGCCGTAGCCCGCAGCAATAATTGCCGCTGTGAACAACGCCTGCACAAAGCGCAGAAGTCCCGAAACCATGTCTCCGCCAAACAAATCGCGCAGCGAAGTACCCAAGGCAAGTCCGGGGATCATCAGCATGATCGTACCGATCATAATTTTATCGGGCTGTCCCCCATGTACCAGCGCGCATGTGCCAAGCGCAAGCATGCCCGCCACAAACGCCGTGATCAGCGTTTTCAGCACGTTATTGATTTTGGTCGGCAGATGACGGGTCAGGAACATGATTACAACGCCAATCAGGGCTGCGATCAAACCGTCCTGCCAACCGCCGCCGAAAAATACCGCAAAGCCGCCTGCAGCAATGGCGGCACTGATATACATCAAAAATCCCGAATACGTTTCCTTTTGGCAAATGCGAACCACCTCGTCCTTGACCTCCCAAGGGTCTTCCGGGCAAGCGCACAATCTGCGGGAGAGCGCATTCAACTTCTCAATACGTACCAAGCTGTTTCCGATATTTCCTATCTTGCGGATCTGGGTATAGTGATCGCCGTTAGGCCCCTCCGAGGTCACGCCGATCAGCACCACGATCGAAAACACGTCAACGTCATGTGCGCCATAGGCAAAGCACAATCTCTCCACCGTGTCCTCCACGCGACGCACCTCCGCTCCTGCTTCCAGCAGGCGACAGGCGATATCCAATATGGTGTCCAGCACGTCGTCGTAATCATACGGCAACTTGGTGCTGCATTCTTGTTGCGTCATATATTCATATCACTTTCTGCATAATAAATTTTCTACAGTAAGAGTATAGCACATTCTTCCGCGCTTGTCAAACACAACTTTACAAAATGTTCACCAATATCCCGACACCTTCCGCTATAATATATTATATAAGTTATTTTTAGTGAGGTGTTTTGTAAAATTGTTCGAAAAGACGGTATTACTTGAGAAGATCAAGGAATCATTTGCCGCCGTCATGCCCGTCACGCTGATCACGCTTTTGCTGGTGACAACCATCTCCCCCGTGCATGCGGGTACGTTGCTCTCCTTCTTAGTCGGCGCGATCCTCTTGATTATGGGTATGGGTCTGTTCTCACTGGGTTCGGACATGTCCATGATCCCCATGGGCGAGTACATCGGTTCGCAAATGACCAAGTCCCGTAAAATCTGGCTTGTGGTCTTTCTCTCCTTCTTCGTTGGTTTTTTAGCCACTATTTGTGAGCCCGATTTGCAGGTGCTTGCAGGTTACGTACCCACTGTCAAGCCCTTTGTGCTGACCGCATCGGTTGGCTTGGGTGTCGGCATTTTCTTGGTGGTCGCCATGCTGCGCATCCTGTTTAAGGTCAAGCTTTCGCTGCTTTTGTGGATCTGCTACGTAGGCGTATTTATCATGGCGTTTTTCGTGCCCACCAATTATTGGGCAGTTGCCTTTGACTCGGGCGGTGTTACCACAGGCCCTATGACCGTGCCCTTTATTATGGCACTTGGCGTGGGTGTTGCCTCCAGCCGTTCGGACGGCGCTGCTGACAACGACTGCTTTGGTCTTGTTGCACTTTCCTCGGTCGGCCCCATCTCGGCTGTCATGATACTTGGTCTGTTGGTCGGAGGAGATATCGTTCCCCCGGATCTCTCGGCAACCGAAGTGATTGAGCAATCCAATCAGATCATCATGCCCTTTTTGCATAAGCTGCCGCATCAGCTCTGGGAAGTGCTTATGGCACTCGGACCCATTTCGGCAGGATTTTTCCTGTTCCACCATCTGTGTGCAAAAAAGCCCGGTAACGCACTCTCCAAGCGTGCTTTGCATAAGATTTTAGTCGGTCTTGGCTATACTTACGTGGGTCTTGTCGTGTTTTTGCTCGGCGCAAACATCGGCTTCTCCCCCAGCGGATACCAACTCGGTGCAGGACTTGCCAATCCCGACAAGGGGCTGCTCCGCTTTATCATCATTCCCATCGGTGCTGTCATCGGTTACTTTATCGTACAGGCAGAGCCGGCAGTACACGTGCTGACCAAGCAGGTCAATACAGTTACTGCAGGCGCCATCTCGCGCAAGGTTGTGCTGCGCTGCTTATCCATCGGCGTTGCGTGCTCGATCGCACTGGCAATGCTGCGCGTACTGACAGGCGTGAGCATCATGTGGTTTTTGATCCCCGGCTATGCCATTGCGCTGCTCTTGACCATCATCGTGCCCTCGCCCTTTCCCTCCATCGCATTTGACGCGGGTGGCGTGGCATCCGGTCCTATGACAGCAGCCTTCCTGCTCCCCTTCGCTATGGGCGCGTGCAAGGCAGTTGGCGGAAACTCCGCAACAGACGCCTTTGGCGTGGTTGCCTTTGTTGCCATGACTCCTCTGATCGCAGTACAGATCCCCGGTCTGATCTGGTACGTTCGCAATCTGCGCACCAAGAAGCATGTTCCCGAGGCACAGTTCGTTCCCATTGACGAAGATATCATCGACCTGTAAGGAGGTCTTATGAAAGAACTGAATTTATTGTTAATTATCGCGCGCGAGAAGGATCGCACCGCGTATGAAAAATATTTTTCGCGCCACGCATTGGCGTCTTATACCACCCTGCCCTGTCACGGCACAGCGCAAAACAAAACGCTGGACCTGCTTGGCATTGAACAAACAGAAAAAATCATGTTGCTTGCCGTTACAGGCAAGCAACAAACCAAGGACGTGCTCAGAACGCTTCCCGACCAGATGGAGATCGATATCCCCGGTCGCGGCATTGGTCTGGTGATTCCCGTAAACAGCATGGGCGGTGTTCGCTCCATGCAAGTACTGACAGGAAGCACCGAAGCAGAAGAAAGAGAGGTTGTTAAAATGGAATTCAATACACACTTGATCATCGCAATTCTTAACAAGGGTTGCTCCGACATTGCCATGGAAGCAGCACGCGCCGCAGGCGCAGGCGGCGGCACCGTGGTGCGCGCCAAGGGCACTTACGGCAAGGAAGACGACCACTTCTTCGGCATGACGCTTGCCGAGGAAAAGGACACCGTGCTCATCGTTGCCACCGAGGCGCAGCGTCGCCCCATCATGCAGGCACTGATGCATCAGGCAACCGAAAAGCCCGAGCTTGGCACGGTTACCTTCTCGGTTCCCGTATCCGACACCATGGGTCTGCGACTGGATCGCAATTTCAATCCGCAGAACTAAATACGCAACATAAAAAACCACCGCGCTTTGCGCGGTGGTTCTTTATTTGTATGTTTCAATCCAACACTCCTGCATGCTGCAACAGCGCAAGGATCTCCTTTTCGTATTCCTCTTTGTGATCAAGATAGCTCAAGCCGTGGGGCGAGCCCTCGAAAATGCGCAGTCGCTTATATTCGCTCGTACAAGCGGCAAAGTTGCACTCGGAATTATAAGGACGCACAAAATCATCCGCTGCGCCATGCGCAAACAAGGTGGGAATCTTGGCTTTTTTCAGTTCCCTTTCCACCTCAGCATCTCCAAGATACGCACCGCCATAAATGCGGCAAAGCAAGCTTGTCACAGGCATGACCGCGAATGCGGGCAGATGCATATCCTCCTTGACCACCTGCGCGATCTGATTCTTGGCAGAGGCATAGCCGCAATCACCGATGACCGCCTTGACCTGCTTTGGGATATCGGGCAGGCAGGACGCCAGCAGTACAGTCGCGCAGCCCATGGAAACACCGTCCAGAATGATACTGTGTTGCTCGCCAAAGCGCGTTACCAAATACTTGCACCAATCGCGCACGTCAAAACGCTCCTTGGCGCCAAAGGTCAGATAATCGCCTGCGCTTTCCCCATGCGCACGCTGGTATACGATCAGCATGGCAATGTTTCTCTGCGCGTAAAAATCAAACACACAGCCGAAATCCATCTCGCCCTTGCTGTGATAGCCGTGCACCAGCACCACGGTTGCCGTGGGATTTTCGGGCGCATACAGCTTGGCGCACAGACGGTGGCCGTCATGCGAGGTAATATGCACCAGTTCGTAAGACGTGCTTGCAAGCTTATCCCAGCCGTGCTGCACGATCTCCACCTGCTTATCAAACCCCTTCTTTCGCAAGCCCTCCAAAAAGGCATTTTGCCCGTCAGGCGCGGGATTTGAGCGTCCAAACGCCTGCTTGAACAGCTTATGAATATACGGCGCGGCAACTCCCACACCCACAGCGGCAGCAGCCACAAGCGCGCCTGCGCCGATCAGGGTATAATGCAATGCGTTCACTTTTTAACTCCTTTTACTAGATCAGATCAGCTCAGGCTGATGCCGTATGCATGCCCACCGATCACAAAATTGGCTTTTTCCACGTCAATTATGCGCTCGCCATTGAAATACAAGCCCTCAATGCGCACGTCACGAACACAGTGCTGCTCATCCAGTCCTGCAAAAATCGAGCAAGGCATCGGCATGGGCGCGTCGGTCAGCACGTATATATCCTTAAACAGAATATCGTGCGCGCAGCCGTGCTTGCCGTCCTTGGAGAATAGCCCCATATCGTACAGCGCCACGTTCATCAAAATAGGCTGCTGTGCGGGAGTGGTGCTGCGATATTCCTGCTCGTCGGTATACTGATACGCATCCGACTCCTGATACTGCGTGTATTCCACGCGGATATTTTCAAACGTTACGTTTCGGATCTCGGCGCGGTTATGATGCTGGATATCCAGCTGCATGGTAGAGCCGTGGATGACGTCACAATCCGAGAACGTGATATTGTAAAACGCGGGCGCATTGGTCTCAGCTCCGATCTCAAGCGCTCTTCCCCAATCGCACCAAAGCACGCACCGCTCCACCGTCATATTGCGGTTCGGTGCATCATCCCAGCCGCAAATGCCCTTGATGACCATGCAATCGTCAAAATTGCGCAAAAAGCAATTGCGCACGCTGACGCCCGTGCAATTGAACAGATCAATGCCATCCGAGTTATATCGCCACATGCCGATGGTTTTGACGTTATTGATCGACACGTTCTCGCACCCTGCCGCAATAATGGCAAAGGATGCGCTGTCACGGCAGACAACACCCTCTATCGACACGTTTTTGCACCGATAAAAGCGCAAATTTCCGCGCAGCACGTGGCGCGCATGCATAAAGGCGCGAATGCCCTGCTTGTCGCGCGGAATGGGTGCGGAGTAATCATATGCCAGAAGCGAGGTTTCACTCGTGCGCTCCTCGCGGCTGCCGTCGATAATGCCATGCCCCAAAATACGGATATTCTCGGCACAGATAGCGTAAAACGAGCCGTACACCACAGCGCCTGCATCGACGTATACGGTATCATTATCGGTCAGCTCGATCGAGCCGATATGGTGCTCGCCACCCGCAAAGCGATAGGTGGTGCGCAAGCCTTCGATATCCTTGATGGGATTGACAAAGACGTGCAACGCTCCGTGGTGTCCGTCTGCTTCCACCGTGTACTGTCCGCATCCGGGCAAGGTAAAGGTGGCGCTGCAGCCCTCAAGCTTGGCGCTCACACCGCGCGAAAGCGGTCTGATCAACACCTGCGTAGGCGGAGTTTGCCAGGTTACGGTCATAGTCAGTGCTTCATCCGTTTCTACCGAAACAAAGCCGGCAAGCTCGGTTTGGTCAAGCGAACGCTGATGCCCGGGCCAGGAGCAGTTAAACGGCATAGCCGAAACGCGCGCACAATAAGGCTTGATTTTTCTTTGATTGACAGTCACGCTACAGCCCTCAAAGGCCAGTTGTCCTACAGGAAACACGGGAATTCTGATCATGGGAGATACCTCTCTTTTTTCAAATTCGCGGCTATATCGAACAGTATAACAATATTATAGCACAAGTACATAGATTTTGCAACAAAACTTTTGAATTTTGCGCAAACGCGCAAGCAAAAAAAGCCTGCATTGCAGGCTTTTTTATCATATGCGAGTGCGTCAGGGCTGGGGCGGGAAATTCACAAATGCAGCGTTCAGCTCGTCATCTGTGGGGATATAGTCGCCCATGAGTCCATCGTTGAACTTCTGATATGCCACCATATCGAAATATCCAGTACCGGTCAGACCGAACACGATGGTCTTTTGCTCACCGGTCTGCTTGCAGATCATTGCCTCGTCGATGGCAGCCTTGATGGCATGCGCAGACTCGGGCGCGGGCAAAATACCCTCAATGCGCGCAAACTGCTGCGCTGCGGCAAACACGGCGGTCTGCTCCACGCTCTTGGCTTCCATCAGTCCCTGATCGTACAGCTCGGAGAGCACGGTGCTCATACCGTGGTAGCGCAAACCACCCGAATGGCTGGAGGACGGAATAAAGCCGGAGCCAAGCGTATACATCTTTGCCATGGGGCAGATTCTGCCCGTGTCACAGTAATCGTAAATATAGCGTCCGCGCGTCAAGCTCGGGCAGGATGCGGGTTCAACCGCGATGATGCGGTAATCCGCCTCGCCGCGCAGTTTTTCACCCATAAAGGGAGAGATCAAGCCGCCCAGATTCGAGCCACCGCCTGCGCAACCGATGATGATGTCGGGCTTGATGCCGTACTTATCCAGCGCGGTCTTGGTTTCCAGACCAATGATAGTCTGATGCAGCAGCACCTGATTGAGCACGCTGCCAAGCACGTAACGGTATGCACCGCCCGATGCACCCGCTGCCTCAACCGCCTCGGAAATGGCACAGCCAAGGCTGCCCGTGGTACCGGGATGCTCCTCAAGAATCTTGCGACCCACCGCAGTGGTGGTCGAGGGCGAGGGAGTTACGTTTGCACCGTAGGTACGCATGACCTCGCGGCGGAACGGCTTTTGCTCATAGCTGACTTTCACCATGTAAACGTTGCAATCCAAGCCAAAGTAAGAGCAAGCCATACTCAGAGCAGTTCCCCACTGACCTGCACCGGTCTCGGTGGTCACGCCCTTAAGTCCCTGCATCTTTGCATAGTACGCCTGTGCAATTGCGGAATTGAGCTTATGGCTGCCGCTTGTGTTATTACCCTCGAACTTATAGTAAATGTGCGCGGGAGTATCCAGCTGCTTTTCCAAGCAGTATGCGCGCACCAAGGGCGCGGGACGGTACATTTTATAGAAGTCGATCAGCGGCTCGGGAATATCGATATAAGGCGTGGTATCGTCCAGCTCCTGACGCGCAAGCTCCTCGCAGAACACCTCGCTCATTGCCTCTAAGGTAATGGGCTTCATGGTACGGGGATCGATGAGCGGCGCGGGCTTTTTCTTCATGTCCGCGCGGACGTTATACCACTGTCTCGGAATTTCATTCTCGCTTAAATAAATCTTGTAAGGGATTTCAACGTTTGCCATTGTATTGCCTTTCTCCCCTGAGTTCTCCTGATTCGTCGGGGATACGAATCAGGTGCGGAAAAGAAAAAAGCTCTCATCCCGCAATCAAAAAACTGATCTGCCGGGACAAGAGAAAACTCTTGCGGTGCCACCCTGCTTGATAGCCCTATGCTATCCGCTCAATGCATACCTCGCACACATCATATGCTTATATGCCGGTTCATGTAACGGTGAACCAAGCCGTCGCCTATACATCTTATCCCAAGGATAAAACTTCCCGTTGCCCTCGAAAGTCCATTCACGCACGCTTGTCTTACCGCATCCCACCACCGCGGCTCTCTGTCAAGGTCAGCCTGTGCGCTACTCCTCTTTCTCATCGGTTTACATTATTGTAGCACTATGTGAATTATTTGTCAATATGTTTTTAGAGATTTTTGCATAGAATTAATGGAATACTCGTAGGGGCGTTCTGCGAACGCCCGCGGGCGATCACTGATCGCCCCTACAACCGTCTTTGTGGTGGGTTTCGATGTGTAAACCAACAGCGCAACCACCCGTAGGGGCGATCAGTGATCGCCCGCACACACCCGTAGATTTTTTTGCATCAATAAAAATTCCCGCCCGTGGCGAATGCCACGGGCGGGTTAATTGTATGGAATTAGCTCAAGCCGGTCTCAACAAAGCTATACTTGGGCGTATAATAACCGCCGCTGTAGTTGTTCCAGATGCAGCCCTCGTCAAAGAAGTGAGGAGGTGCAACTGCCAAAAGCTCGCCTGCAGCGTGGTGGTGGGGACCCATCAGGTTACGCAGGTTGTTGACCAAGGTCAGCTCGATCTCGTTCTCGCCTGCAACCACAAAGTCCGAAATGTCCACCTCAAAGGGTGTCCACATCACGGTGCGTACTGCCTTGCCGTTGACCTTGACGCGAATGGCGTTAATGCCCTTCTTGTCAAACTTCAGACAGCAGGGTGTGCCGTCAAGCGTTACGGTCCTCTTCAGAGTGACCTCACCCGAGAAGAACAGCAGTCCCTGCTTCTCAATCTCCTTAAGCGTCAGCGTCGTGGGTGCTTCAACCAGCGCAAAGTCGCCCTCGTAGAAGTACGCCTTATTGGGGATCGCCTCAAACTTGCCATCAGCCTTGACACCAAAGTCGCCTACAAGGTACATAGGCTCGATCTCGGTACCAAAGGTCAGCTTGTTCTTTTCAGACTCAAAGATTCTGGACTTCTTGAGGTTCTCGTAAACCTCGTCGGTCTCCTTGAGGTAAACCTGCAGCTCCAGCACGTTCTCGCCCTTGACTACAAGGCCTGCTACGTTGAGCATACGGAAGGAGTGATCGCGGAAGTAACCGCAATCGGTCTTATCCACTGCCTTGCCGTTGAGCGTGATGGTAAAGATCTCGGGGGTCTCGCATGCAAGGAAGATGCGCTCGGGAATATATTCCGCATTGAAGGTGAATTGGCACTTGATATCCACGCCGCGACCCAGCTCGTAAGCTCTCTGTGCTACGTTGAGCACGCAAGCGTTCTCCTGCTGCAGCACGCCGTCAAACCAGTACGTGCAGGTATCCAGCGTCAGCGCGTTGTCGGTCATGGATGCAACCTGCCAATCGCCGCACAGGCAAACCTCGGTCAGTGCGCGAGGAGCGGGTGCTTCTGCATGCGCAGTACCGTCATCCACGATGACAAGGCTGCCGTATGCAGGGAAATTATAAGTACCGAAGAATTCAACCTTTTCACCGGTCTCAATGTCGATGCCGTAGCTGCCGACCTTGAAGTTGGTAGGCTGTGCGCTATCGGTGCTGTTGACAAAGTAGTACAGATCAAATCCGTCATAGTAACGCTTGGTGTAGGTGATGTTGGGATTGTCGATAATATCGCAGCCTTCAACCTCGTCCACAGTCACAACGCGACCGCCCTGTGCCTTGAATTCTGCAAGCAGCTTTTCGGTGTGCGGGAAATATGCGATGTGCTTGGTCAGTACCACGGTCGAGTAGCTCTGCTGACCGATGATAAACTTGCCGTTCTCAACCTTACCGTGACGCTCGATCATGATCTCATCACCCAGGTGGTACAGCACGTGCTTTGCATCCAGCTCGTTCATTACGCGAATGATATCGTTGTTATATTCGCCAAGACCGGTATTTGCACCGCAGTTAAAGCTGATCCATGCAGAGGTCTGGGGGTGCATGACAAGTGTGTCATAACGGATCTCACCCTCGGCAAGCATCATGCCGATACGTGACATAGCGTCATTGAACACCTTGTAATCAGCCCACCAAGGCTGCTGGCAGTACATTGCAGGCGGATAGTCTCTCTTACGGATACCGCGCAGCGAATACCCTTCCAGGTGCTGGCACATCAAGTTGACACCGCGTACCATCATCCACTCGTAGTTTCTCTTAAGCTCCTCGTGACCTACGTTGTGGCCGCAAAGTGCAAAGGTCTCGGAAAGGATCTGCTTTTTGCCGGTCTGCGCTGCGGTGGAGCAAAGCTGCGCCATGGTCAGGCAGGGGAAAATGGGACGGCACAGCCAGTCCATACCCGGGATATGGTAGTACTCGTAGTGAGGCGCACATGCACCGTTACTTGTCAGCTGAGACTCCAGCGTTTCCTCCAGTACAAGGTGACCGGTATAAAGCAAGCCGTGTGCTTCGCACCAATCGTATATCTGCTTATTGTAGTTCTTGGAGAACAGCTCGGTGGCCAGCTTCCAGAAGTTCATTCTGGTCTGCTGCCAGTCGCCTCTTTCGATAAACAGCTCGATCAGGTGATCGTAAATCGGCTCACCGTATGCCTTTTCGTACTCCTCGGGCAGAATAAAGCTCCACGGAATACCGTTACGGGAGATCTGCGGCTCGTCGGTAAAGAAGCCGTCAAAGGTGGTGCCGTACTTTGCATAGTAAGGCTCATAGATCTCATTGATAAAGTCAGCAATGACCTCACCGTCCAAGGTGTCTACGTAGAACGGGTTGACGTCATAGTAGAAGCAGTAATTTTCAAAGCAGTAAATCACCTCGGGGCCTCTGGGGTCTTCGAGATCGGGCGCGAAGGTCTTAACGCGCAGATACTTCTGCTGATACTTCAGACCCTTGCCGTTGACGATACCGCCACCAAAGCCGGAAGGCCAGCCGTTTTCGTCATACGCCCACGCGTGCATGCCGCGCTTTTCTGCCTCGTCGATGGATGCGGAAACGTTCTCAAACCATTCCTCGCCCATATACTCGGTCTGCAAGCCACCGCGTGCGTGCATGAAAAAGCCGCCGATGCCCACGTCATCCATCATGCCGATCTGTCTGCGCGTTTCCTCTGTGCGAAGACGCTCGTTCCAAGACCAGAAGGGTACGGGACGGTACTTTTTGTCCACAAATTTAAAATCCATTTTGTCCTCCTTTGACATCGGCATTGCCGACGCAGATTTATAAACTTTTAATTGTTTTCTACGATATAGCGACGCAACAGCTCTACGTCGCGTGCATCCACCTCGCCGCTGTCGTCCAAATCGGCAGCGCCCGTGTGGCATACGGTGGGTAGCCCTTCAAGATAGCGCAGCATGGCGGTCACGTCGCGCCCGTCCACTGTGCCATTCTGATCGGCATCCCCGGGAATATAATCGGCAAGCCCTGCAATACTGCACGCAAGCACCTGCATGCTGCCATCGGGCGCATCGGACACGGTGTAATATACCGTATCGCCATCCACCCATAGTCCAAAGATCTGCATGCCGCGCGCAAGCTCTGCCTCAATCTCCACAGTCACGCCGCTTTGCAGATTATGCGCCAGCAGCGCACTCGGGGTGTTATAGATCAGGTTGCCGCGATACGTACCCACGCCCCAAAAGGCATCCAGATAATACGAGCCGCCGTCGGGCGTCAGCCACTTATCCTCGGTATCCAGCACGCTTTGCGTGCTCATGGTGGTAAAATCGACTGCATAAACGGTTCGTGCAGCACCGTCCGCGTAAAACCACTGCCCTGCCGTATACACGAAAGGCGTGGCTACGTCAAGCGCAAAGGTATTCTCATAGGCATCCGAGGTGCATTTCTGATCGGAAACCCATGCATAATGCCCCGTGTCGGCAATACCCGTATCACTGCGCAAAAAGTTTTGATGCTGCGCATACCCTGCCCGATCCGGGATCGGATCATCCCACGTCACGTCCACGTGGAAGGTTCTGCCGCCAAGCGTCACCACGTTCCAAATGTGATTCATCTCGTTACTGACCGCCACGTCCGAGTTGATGCCAAAGCGTTCCAGCAGCGCGGTATAGGTCAGCGTATACGCTTGACAAACGCCCCGTCCCTCGGTCAAAAACCCATACATATCATAAATCTGATACGTGGTATCATACGAAAAATGCAGGCAAAGATAATCGTGCAAGTAAAGCGCGATCTCAAAGTCGCTCCAATTCTCATCCACGCCTGCGCAGATCTGATCCAGCATGCGCGCACAATCCGCACGCGCCTGCCACAGCTCTCCTCCCGTCATGCGGTAAGAGGGCTTGAGCGTGACAACGTGCCCTGCGGCAGTATAGCTGTAGGAGATACCCGACTCTACGAAAAACAGATCGGGATAGCGATTCATAACGCTTGTAAACAGCTCTGTGATCGACTCTGTGGGAACCTTGAAGGCACTCATATCAATCTCGGTCTGCTCGGCAAGCAGGCACTCGTATATGTATTGCTCGACATCCTGCGTGCTTGCAAGATACTGCGTGGCAACGCCTTCGCCTCGGGTCAGCTCTCCCGAAGCAACGCAGGTCAGCGGTACGGGCGAGACAGGCGCTTTTGCCGCGTGCTCATACGCTACGGGCGCGGGAGCAGCGCAGGCAGACAAAGCCAGCACAAGCAGCAATACCGCAATGCTTGCGAGTTTACGTATTCTCATGCCCTCACCTCCCGTTCTTATTCAATGTATTCCAGTTTGTTATACGGTATGCAATCCCGTCTGTTTGCAGATGCTTTGCACGATCATTTCCAGCGCCACGGGATTATTGCCGCCGCCAGGAACGATCACGTCCGCATATCTCTTGAACGGCTCAACAAACGCCTCGTGCATGGGCTTGACCGTGGTTAAGTACTGCGAGATAACCGAATCAAGGCTGCGCGCTCTTTGCTTGGTGTCGCGCAGAATGCGGCGCAAGATGCGCTCGTCCGCATCGGTATCCACGAAAATGCGCAGATCCATACGCTCGCGCAGGGTGGCATCCGAGAAAATGAGAATGCCCTCCAGCACGATCAGCGGCGTAGGCTCTACGTGCGTGACCTGCTCGCTTCTGTTATGGATGGTGTAATCGTAAACAGGCACCTCTACGCTCTCCCCCTTGCACAGCGCATCAAGATGCGCGCACAGAAGATCGGTTTCAAACGCGTCGGGATGATCGTAATTGGTCAGCGCTCTTTGCGCATACGTCATGCCCTGTTGCAGGCGGTAATAGCTGTCGTGCGCGATTACGGTCACGTTTTCGCCAAACGCCTTGGCAATATGCTCGGCAAGCGTAGTCTTTCCCGAGCCGGTGCCACCCGCCACGCCAACGATCATGGGCTTAGCCATGCTCTGCCTCGCTTTCCTGCGCGGCAATTGCCTGCTTCCAGCAGCTGTGGCACATGGCAACGTAAGAATCGTTTCCGCCAAGCAGAATCTGTCCGCCCGTGGTCACCACGCGACCCGCACCGTCAATGCGCGCATTGACAATCGCCTTTTTGCCGCAGGTGCAAATGGTCTTGATCTCGGTAATCGAATCCGCCACCTCAAACAGTCTGCGGCTGCCGCAGAACTGGCGCGTCATAAAGTCGGTGCGCAGACCAAAGCAAAGCACCGGCAGATCCAGCTCGTCCACGATGCGACGCAGCTGATCGATCTGGGCTTCGGTAAAGAACTGGCACTCGTCTGCAATGATGACGTGGCAATCCTTGTGTGCGGCAAATTCCGCGTAAATGTCGGTCTCGGCACCAATGATCTGGGCATTTGCCTCAAGACCGATGCGCGAGCGGATGACACCCGCGCCGTCGCGCGTATCGATGGCAGGCTTGATCAGCCACACGCGCATGCCGCGCTCCTCATAGTTAAACTTGGTAATCAGCGCATTTGCGGTCTTGGAAGAGCCCATTGCGCCGTATTTGAAATACAATTTTGCCATGTCTTACTCCTTTACGGCGTTATACAGGATGCGCTCCACGATATCAACCACGCCGTTCAACGCTTCAATCGACAAAAACTCAAATCTGGAGTGGAAGTTCTCACCACCCGTGCAAAGGTTGGGGCAAGGCAGACCCATAAACGAAAGTCTTGCGCCATCCGTGCCGCCGCGAATCGGTACTACCATGGGGGTAATGCCAAGCTGCTCCATGGCAGCCTTTGCACGCACAACGGTATACATGTGGTTATCAATGATCTCCTTCATGTTATAGTAGGAGTCCTTGAGCATCAAGGTGCAGCTGCCTGCGCCCCAGCGTGCGTTGATTTGGTCCGCTGCGGCCTGCATGACCTGCTTTTTCTCCTCAAAGAGTGCGCGATCGTGGTCACGAATGATATACACCAGCTGCGCGTTCTCGCAATCACCCTGCATATCGATCAGGTGGAAAAAGCCTTGGTACCCCTCGGTCTTGGCAGGAATCTGCTCTGCGGGAAGCAGCGCATTGAAATCCATAGCCATCAGCTGCGCGTTCTTCATCTTATCCTTGGCAGAGCCGGGGTGAATGGATACACCCGCGAACTTGACCACGGCAGACGCCGCGTTGAAGTTTTCATATTCCAGCTCGCCAAGAGGTCCGCCGTCTACCGTATACGCGTAGTCCGCGCCAAACTTGTCCACGTCAAAGTGGTCTGCGCCGCGTCCGACCTCCTCGTCGGGCGTAAAGCAGATCTTGACCGTGCCGTGCTCCGCATCGCTCTTGATCAAACGCTCCACAGCAGAGATGATGGCAGCCACGCCCGCCTTATCGTCCGCGCCCAGCAGCGTAGTGCCGTCGGTTACGATCAGGTGCTGGCCTGCGTAATTTTGCAGGTTGGGATAATCCGCAACCGTCATATAAATGCCCTTTTGCTCGTTGAGCAGAATGTCACCGCCCTTGTAGTCCACAATGCGTGCGGCGATAGGCTCGTCCGCGCAAGCGTCCGAGGTATCCACGTGCGCAACAAGACCGATCACGGGACAGGGCTTGTCGGTATTGGCGGGCAGCGTTGCGTACAAATATCCTTTATCATCAAGCTCTACGTCGGCAAGACCCAACGCGCGCAGTTCATCTGCCAAAGCGCGGCTGAGAACGAGCTGCTTTGCCGTGCTGGGCACGGTTTCGGAGCTTTCGTCCGACATGGTGGGGTATGCGACGTATTTCAAAAATCTTTCATAGGGTTGCATATAGGGGTCCTCCTTAAAACAATGGTCTATATTTTCCGATTGTTCGTCATTCTTGTCTACAGTATACCATATTTTTCTTCTCCTATCAAGGCATTTTTACGAAAAAAAGCACTTTTCCCCTTTTCTTTTCGGACAGTTTGTGATATAATGGAGCAAACGACCTTGAAAGGACGCTTCCCTATGAAACAAATCACCAGTTTTACCGTGGATCACGACAAGATCACCCCCGGATTTTATATCTCGCGCATTGACGGTGACGTCATCACCTTTGACCTGCGCACCCGTACACCCAACGCGGGTGACTACATGGATAATTTGACCATGCACTCGGTCGAGCATATGCTTGCAACGCTCTTGCGCAATTCGCCTGACAGCGAGCGCGTGATCTATTTTGGCCCCATGGGCTGCCAGACAGGCTTTTATCTGCTCATGCGTGACACTTCCCCTGCAGACGCTTTTGCGCTTTTGTGCAAGTGCCTTGCCGACGCCATTGCCTACACGGGAGAGATGCCCGGCAACGCGCGCAAGGAGTGCGGCAACTACCAAAACCTTGACATGGCTGCTGCCAAGACCGAATGCAAGCGTTATCTGAACGCTTTGATGGACAACGAGAAATTCAGCGAAAGAAAGGATTTTTCCTATGAATAACGTAAGAATTGGTATTATCGGCGCGATGGCTTGCGAGGTCGATCCCCTGATCGCGCAAATGGAAAACGCGCAAACCCTGACCGTCGGCTCGATCAAGTTTACCCAAGGCGTGCTTTGCGGTAAGGATACCGTCATTGCGCAGTGCGGCATTGGTATGGTGTTTGCCGCCATGTGCGCGCAGACCATGATCTTGCACTTTGGCGTGAGCGCCATTGTCAACGTAGGCGTGGCAGGCTCGCTTTGCGACGCGCTGCGCATTGGCGACATTGCCGTGGCAACCCGGACAGTGCAGCACGATATGGACACCTCGCCCATTGGCGACCCTGTGGGTCTGATCTCGGGCATCAATCTGGTCTATCTGCCCTGCTCCGACCGCCTTGCCGACCTGCTTTCCTCCTGCATTGAGGCACAGGGCGTGCACTACGTGCGCGGCACGGTGGCATCGGGTGACGTGTTTGTGGCATCCTCCGAGCAAAGAGCCCGCATCACCTCCAATTTTGATGCCGTGGCTTGCGAAATGGAGGGCGCAGCCATCTGCCAGGTCTGCTACGCAAACGGCGTAGAGGTGGGCATTCTGCGTGCCATTTCGGACAATTGCAATGACCCCTCCACCATGGATTACCAAACCTTCCGCGACTCCTCCGCCAAGGTCGGCTGCAAAATTCTGTTGGATTTCATGAGTAGGGTGTAAGTACAATGACATAATCAAAGGGAGAGCCGAGATGCTCTCCCTTATTTCATACGCGTATTACCGACAATGCCTTTTGCATTTTCTCTGCATAACGAATCGTACTCATCGTTCCGCGAGATTTGCCGTCCCAAACCACAAGCACCGCGTCGGCAATCTCTACCATTTTTTGATTGCGCACGATAGGAGCAGCCTTTCCATACAATGCATATTGTGGGCGAAGAATCAATTTTGATATTTTACGTGCATCTGCGTATTGTTCCGCCAACGTATCCACGCCCTGTGCCCCACCGCTGATGATCAATTCCGTATTTTCCGGAATATATGCAGACAAATCAAAATGTTGAATGCTGCGAGAACCCACGATCAACAGTTTCATATTATCCCCCATGTATTTTCATTTGTTTCCTATATGTTGCCTAAGATTTCCTATATTATAGCATATAAACTTTTCTTTGTAAATAGACTATAATAAGACTATACGAAATCATTGGGAGAAGAATATGCTGGAAAGTCAATATAAAATGAATTTGATCAAAATTGGATTGAATATTGCATATTACAGAAAGCTGCAAGGTATGACACAAGAAGAGTTAGCCGAGGCATGCGATCTGTCTGCAGGGTATATCTCTCAGTTAGAGGGACCGGGCAGTTATTTCTGTCCCTCTTTGAAAACGTTATTTAAAATAGCTGAGGTGCTTGGCACGACAGTTTCCAAACTTACCGATATTGAGGACTAAATGATATTTTGAGAACCCCTTGCGGGTTCTCTTTTTTTATCTTGCGCCCTTGGGGGACGCAAAAAATCCCGATCTATGCTATAATAAGCCCACGGTGAGAGCCGAATTTACATAGATTGGAGTGGGCTGATGACCATTAAAACGTTGATTGACTACGTGGATGAGATCCGCCCCAACTCCTTTGGAAATGCGACCAAAATGGTGTGGGTCAACGAGATCGAGGGTGCGGTGCAGACCGAGATCATGGGCATTTATCCCGCCGACGTGGCACACTATGATGCCGAGGACGACCTTGACACCGAGCTTTTGGTAAAAGCCCCGCACGCCAAGCTTTATGCCTGGTACGTGATCGCCATGATCGATCTGGTTTCCATGGGAGATGCGGCATATAAAAATTCTTATCGGACGTTCAACAAATTCTGGGACGAATATGCGCGCTGGTACTTGCGTACCCATCGCATGCTCTGATCCCAAGCAAAAACGGGCGACACATCAAGTGTCGCCCTCGTTTTTTGCTTACGCCTTATTTGCAAGTCTCGCTTCCCTTTCTCTGTTGCGCTCGTACACACGCATCAGCTGGGGGCGAACGTATCTTTGTACCATGACAGGCAGCACCTGCAGCACAAAATTAACCAGTGCCACGGGTAATGCGATGCGCAAGTCCCAACGCACTCCGAGTCCTGCATCCGACCACAGCAGAAGCAGACCCGTGAGCGCGGGAACGGCAAGCCCGGCGACAGCCGAGATCACGTGCATGATCTCTGCATACACCGACTCGCGCATAAAGGTCAAAAGATACGTATTGTCATGAAAGTCCAGCACCTTTGATTTACCAAAGCCCACCAAAAGTGCGCCAGCTTCGGGGATCTTGTCCTTCCAAGCGACAATCCCGAGCCTTCGATATAGCTTTTTCTCCCATTTTGCCACGCGGTAAATACGCCGATGGGGATCTACAGCCCCCTCGGGCAGCCGTCTGACTGCCAATGCCACCACGGCATCCAGACCAAACTCCAGCGCGGTAAAGAGAATCGACACGCCCAAGCACACAAGCGTTGCCGATATGGCGGTGTGTCCGGGTAATCCCACAATGCCTCCCAGCACGCCGATTACCAAATTTCCCGCCGCGATCGCGATGATATAGTAACGAAACATATCCTTAGCCCCTTACCCGAGTGCGATCTTATCGGGTGCCTTTTCGGGGTCTGCGGTCGAGTAGGTCAGCTTCTCGCCGTACACCTGCTCGTACTTCGCTTTACACATAGCGAAGTTTTGCTTTTTCATTTGCGCCACGTTGTCGTGACGGCGCAGGGTGGGGTCGGGATAGATCGGCTGCATCACATGCACAGTCAGATACATCTCCTCGATTCCCTGCTCATTTACCTTACCGCTTGGGCGGTAAGTGATAAACGTCGGAATAATGGGCACGTTATTTTTCACCGCAAAGGTATACGCGCCGTCCTTATACACACGCGGCTTTTTGTAATTCCACCACATTGCCTGCTCGGGGTAAATGACCACGAAATTACCGTGCTGCAAATACCAATCCACAGCCTTGGTAAAATGCCGCATGACAGCGGGATCATCCGAAAGCGGCAGCATGCCACCTGCTCTCATTCCCTCACCAAACGCGCCCTTCATATTGTTAAAGGGGGCTGCCACGGTGTATATCTTGCGCTTTTGCTTGCGGAACGCATGCTGCAGCGCAAGGCAATCAAACTTGTTGACGTGGTTGCAGGTGATAACCGCGCTCGAAATTCCCTTGGCGTTCTCAATGCCGTACACCTCGGGCTTGATGACGTCGCGCACCACCTTGCGGCGGAACGGCTTGACCACAAACTGATAGCGCAGCGCGGTCTTTACCTTGTCAAAGCCCTTGCGAATATAGGGGAAATCCTTTGTTACGGGCAACACAATGCTATAGTCCACGGGGTCAACGTGGCGGTCAAATTCGCCAAGCGCCTCGTATTTTTCTATGTCCGAGAGCACCTGCGCTCTGGTATCTGCGTCCATCATAAACGCTCACCCTCCGTCTCTTTGGAAAAATCTGCACGCGCAATCGCCTCCCACGTGCTTCTGCCCTGCTTGCTAAACAGAGCGCGGCGCATGATCGGAATATACCCCATGTAAAACACGGGATGCGCCAATATCAAAAGTATTTTTTTGTACCAAGGCAGCCCGATGATGCGCCAATCGGACAGCACCGCGAACAGCGTGGGAACAAGAAAATACACATAAATTGCGGCAATGCCAATGCCCGTGCCAAGCAACGCCTGCCACCAAAGCGGATTGCCAAGCAGCGCAAGCAGCACACCAAGACACAGCGAAATTGCCGCATATCCCAGTGCCGCTCCCACAAGACCGTACACAATATTCAGGCTTGCTGCGTGATAACGCTGCATTTTCAGCTGACGCGTGCCGTCCTTTTGCAGCTTTGCGTCAATGCGCGGCACGTACAGTCGATCGCTATCCACCACGCCGGTCATCCAGCGCTGTCTGCGCTTGTTTGTCACGCGCAGCTCGGTGGCTTCCTCCATATATACGATCGCGTGCTCGTAATACAGGGTGCGATACCCCGAAAGCACGGTATCCATCATCAGCTCCACGTCCTCGGTCAGCGTGCTCTGATACGGCCAGCCGCCATTCTTGCGTACCAAGTCCGCGCACATCAAAAAGCCCGTTCCCACGATAAAGCAGGGATAGCCGTGTGCGGACTTATACAGGTTACCCATGTTGTCCATCAGCGTCCAGATCACGCCGTTGCAGCAAGCAGACAGCGTGCGCGTACGCTTATCCCCGAAAAAGTAATTTTTCACGCGCTTTTTGGACACGATGATCTCTGCTCCCGTGACCATAGCGTTATTCATCTGGGCAAGGTATGCGTCATCCAGCACTGTATCCGCATCAATGACGATATAAGCATCATACCTATCCGCATCCTCTGCCAGAATGCGCTTCAGGCAACCGTCCAGCGCGTCTCCCTTTTTGGTCTGCCCCGTGACCACCACGGGCACATATCCGCACTGCTCGGTCATTTGCACGGTAGGATCGCTTTCATCGTCTACCACCACGTACACCTCAAATCGGTCGCGATCATAGGTTTGGCGTGCAAGGCTTTCAAACAGCGGCGCAATGCTCGCGCTCTCGTTTTTGGCAGGCACGATTACCGCCAAGCGGTTTTTGCGCGCGTTATACAGCTGCTCCTGATGCCCAAAGGCATAAAACCAACACTTGATTCTTGGGAAATATAAAACGATCCCGATTAGCGAAACACCGAAAAATACGGAAAACAAACTATAAATGAGAATATCCAAATTGTTCCTCCAATTCACAATGTGGTTTTCATAACCATTTTATCACGCTTTATCCACTTTGTCAATAGTTTTTTTGCATTTTGTTAAGTCGCAAAAATACCAATATACAGTATTCCCTGCAAAATACCAATTTACACACCCTGCAGCCAATCACAAAAAAGAGGGAGAAACCGCATGCGGTTTCTCCCGTTGCTCATTTGTCAAACGAAGGGTTATACGCGTAATAATTCTTGCTGTCCAGCCGATCGCGGGTTTTGTTGAGTGCCTCGGCAAAGCGCTGATAGTGCACAAGCTCGCGCTGGCGCAGGAATCTGATGACGTCCTTGACGTCGGGGTCGTCGGCAAGGCGCAGAATGTTATCATAGGTCACGCGCGCCTTTTGCTCTGCGGCAAGGTCCTCGTTGAGATCCGCAATAGGGTCGCCCTTGACCTCCAGATACTTGGTATCAAACGGCACACCCGCCGCGCTGACGGGGTAGATGCCCGTGGTATGATCCACGAAATACGAGGCAAAGGGGCTTTCGGAAACCTCCTTTTCGGAAAGGTTGCGCGTCAGCTGATACACGATGGAGGCAATCATTTCCATATGGGCAAGTTCCTCGGTGCCGATATCGGTCAGTGTCCCGATAACCTCCTTGTCCGGCATGCTGTAGCGTTGGTTGAGGTAGCGCAGCGAGGCACCGAGTTCCCCATCCGGGCCACCGAGTTGCGTGATAATGGCGGTTGCGAGCTTGGGGTTGGGGGTTTTGATGTTGACGGGGTATTGCAGCTTGCGTTCATAGATCCACATATGGCGTCCTCCTTACATGTCGTTTTGCCACGGCCAGGGGCTTTGTCCCCACTCCCACATGGCGGAGTTTTTGTTATCCATAATAGTCATGGGTCCGCAGGCTTGCGTGTAAGCTTGGGCAATGGCTTCGCGCTCTTCGATCAGCTTGCGGTAATAATCCAACGCTGCTGCATTGTCGGGATAGCTATCCAGGTAAAGCGCCAGCTCAACAATGGCGAAATCCAGCCTTTGCAGCTTGGCACAAAGCTGCTTGCAATCTCTGTTTTGCGTCTGTTCCATGGCTTACCGTCCTTTCCGTGAGCCCTTAAAGGGGAAATCAAGGGCTTTGAAGATCGTTCCCTTTTCCAGCCACTGCTCACACTCGTATAATGCTTCAAAGGATTGCTCAGGGGCATAGACCATTGCCAAGGGGTAGCCGTTGACACAGGACGGGTTGTTGGGGCGCGAGGGGCTGACGCTTGCAGCGGGAACGTCCGCGCGGCAGTCGCAGTCCCGATTGTTCAGGTTTTGTCGCAGCGTCGCGTAATCTGCGTGCTCTCTGCCACGACCAACGCTGCTTCTTTGTGCGTACATTGCAGGTCCTCCTGTACATAAAGTTGAGCGCGTGCGCTCATTGACAGTTTATGTCCGCAACACACATATTGTGTCGAATCACACGCCGCAAACGCAAAAAATAGCCCCCGGGCACGGGCAAACCAAACGCCCCCGAGCGAAAGCAAATCTAACGCCTCAAGCACAATCAACCAAAAAGGAGAACCTTCAGTGAAGGTTCTCCTCTATTCGCTTATTTTTGTGCGCGGGAATACTTGCTCAGTACCACAACCACGACAACTACGCAGCCAATGCCGAATACGCCAAGCACCGCCAAAATCAGAATCAGCGGCAAAGACGCACCCGGAGTTTGCTCCCCGACAGTTTCGCTCTCAGAGGGCTGCTCGATCGGCTCGGTGGTCTGATCTGCAGGACGCTCGGTGGTCTGATCCCCCGACTCGGACTCTACAGGCTCGGTCGTCTCGCCATCGGTCACAGACTCCTCGGGAGCTGTCGTTCCGTCGGTCGCGGATTCTTCAGGCTCGGTAGTCTCACCGTCAGTTACGGATTCCTCGGGCTCGCTCGTCTCAGGCGTGCTCGTCTCGGGCTCAGTGGTCGTTTGTTCGGTCGATTCCGCGGTTGACTCTTCGGTCGATTCATCGGAGCTCACTTCGCTGCTCTCCTCGGTCGTTTGCTCGGTGGGAGCTTCGGTGGTTTGCTCGGTTTCAAACACATCAAATTCACCAAAATTGCCACCCGCAACACCAATCGTCAAAGCGAAGCAGGCGCACAGTACCAGCACAAGCAAGGCAATTTTTTTCATATTCATAAATACCTCATTCTATGGGCACGACCGGCAAGCCGTCCTCATTGACAATTTTAATTTCTCCGCAAATGCGACAAGCATAAAACGAAAAACCTTCATAAGCCTCATCGGGTTGATCCGAATAGTCATGCGCTCCACGCTCCGCGAGTTGCTCTCCGCAATCAGCGCAATATTGCGCGTGTTGGCAATCTGCATCATCAGGCACGTGTTCATGCGCCCGACAAGATACCAGAACCAAAAGGCTCAGCGCCAAAATCGGTACAACTCGTTTTGTAGGATTACTGAACAGGGGCAACGGCATTACCACTATTATTTTTAATGACAGTATGCGTGCAATTCTTACACTCATAAAGCTCAATGCTTTCAAAAGAATCCTTCAATTCCAAAACATGATTGCCAAGCGGCAGCGATTCTGTACAACCGCACTCATAAGTTATCGATCCGGGAGTTGTACACGTGGACTCCACACGGGACTTCACATCATTATCGTGAACATGCCCCTCTCCACCTTCACCGCCGGACGGAGGAAGGGGCGGCTTAATGGATACATTGGGGTCATAGTTCGAATGATCACCGCTCATCACATGATTACCCACGGATTCGTAGATCTCTTCTTGCTTGCCATCTTTGTATACTTCTTCGTAATAAATCGGAGTTTCCCCATCCCAACCAATAATCAATTTGATATCTTCGGGGCCATTCACTTCGGGAGCTATGACAATCTCCTCCACACCGATACCGTATTCCAGTGCAAACAGCTTTACGCGATAAACTACATTCGAAATATAATCCTTGTCAACAGCATCGTTTGCTCTGTCAATATAAACAGAATAACTCACTACAGCAACTGCTGCGAGAATCGCCATGATGGCGATCACAACAATCAACTCAACCAGTGAGAAACCTTTATTATTTTTCATATAAACCTCTCTTACCCAATCAGGGCTGTTGCTGAACAACAGCCCTATTGTGTTTTTGTCTAACGATTATTCCGCGGGAGTCTCCTCCGAGGGCGTCTTAGAATTATTCTTTGCTGTCTCAAGAGCCTCTGCAGAGCCATTCGCTTGAAGAATACTCGTTAACAGATTTACATAACGCATGGTTTCATTACCATCTTCTGTCTGATTGGTTACGGTTTCGCCCTTTCCGTTTTGTCCAACAGGTGAATACTCGTAAATCTGCTTCTGTACGTATCTGCCGATACCGTAGATCATAGAGGTGCCGTAAAAGAATTTAACACCTTCCTCATCCTCATACTGAACGTAAATGGTTGCGTACTTATCTCCCAGATCGTTAATAGTCAATCCGTCAATACCAGACATGTAATCTGCTTTTGCCGGAGTATTATGTTCGCTTGCGGGAATAAATACTACATTCTTATTGGCTTCAGCGTCAAACGGATTCAACTTGACATCCTCCGAAAGTGCCGTGTCGGATACAAGGATACCCTGCTTGATGATCGTTCCCTCCACCTTCAGTTTGATATCGTAGAAGAAGTACAAGCCAAGTTCGACGTCGAAAGATACGTTACCTGCAACGAAATCAGCATCCACATCATCAGAAACCACGGGGAACTTGGGATCCTGCTTGTCGCTCAATTCCTTATATGCAGCCATCTTATCTGTATCAATGGTCGGGAACGTCTCTACGTGATCCTCGGTAAACGAAGAAGTGTCTTTGTTGAAGTAGATCTGGACATTATTACCATAGGCAATAATATCATTGATCAACGTCTTCTGCGCATTGATGACAGCTTGGGGAATATCACTATTCGACTGATCCTGAAGAATACCCGCATTACCAAGTGCGTTCGCATAACCAAGAACAACGTTTTGGATTTCCTTGGTATAGCTGCCAAGCTGAATCTTGATAACTCTGTTGGTATCACTGATATCATCAGCAGTCAGACCAATCTTGTACACATAAATCGTCTGCATGGACGAGTTCATCGTGTGAGCCGCAGATACCTGACGCACTCTATCTTCTGCATTTTCCGCATCAGGATTTTCGATGATAACAACAGGCAGAATCTGTCCATCCTTATCCGCATATACGAACAAGTTGACATACATGACAATGCCTGCTTCCTTAGCTCCGTATTCCACACTCATCATCGGGGGGAATTTAGTAGACACGACATCGTAAACAGCAACGTAGGTCGCGTCTCCGGAAGCAGTAAGGCCGTCGGTTTCAACTTCAATCAGTACATCGTCCAACTTCAACTTCCAACCATTGAACACAAGGTTGAAGCAGGTTGTTTCCGTAATGATGTTCTCAGGGAACTCAATGGGTTCGCCAAACTTCACCTGCGTGGTAGTTGTATTGCCGAAGTAATCCATGAATGTGATCGTGCACTCCAGATCCTTCAGATCCTTCCGGCACACATCACAAAGATCATCGCCACCTTCTGCTACATCCACGTGCAGACCGGTTGCAGGAACCTCTTGCTGGGCAAGCAAAACCAGTTCACAGACCTCGCAATACGTGCCCTGTGTTAAGCCCGTATCGATACAGGTAGGCGGAACTGCGTCTGCATACTTCGGAGTATGACCGGTAGCCTCTACACTGTTGTCAATGTAAAAATCACCGCATTCACAAGTATTGGTGGTATAGCCGTCCTCGGTGCATGTGGGCGAAGTTACGACAGGCGTATAAGTATGCGCTAATTGGGAAGTTTCGTTCTGCGCAACCGTAACCTGACCACACTTAGAGCACTTCTTTCCTTCGGTCAGACCGGGCTTCGTGCAAGTTGCAGGAACAGCAGGAAGAATTTCCTTATCGCCATCATGGTGACAAATCTCGTTTTTACAAACATCGCAGAAGTTGTCCTTATTCTCATCCGTATGATCTACTGTAGTGATCCAAGAATTCTCTTCGATCTCATTCTCGCCCTTATCATCGCTGAAATACTTTCCGCAGGTGCCACAGGTGTAATATGCATCATTGCCGTTTTCGGTACAAGTTGCCTCAACCGATTCAGTCTTGGTCAAAGCGTGATCCTTAACGGAAACGATCCAAGAATTCTCTTCGATCTCTTCTTCGCCTGCTTCATCGCTGAAATACTTTCCGCAGGTGCCACAGGTGTAATATGCTTCATTGCCGTTTTCGGTACAAGTAGCCTCAACCGATTCAGTCTTGGTCAAAGCGTGATCCTTAACGGAAACGATCCAAGAATTCTCTTCGATCTCTTCTTCGCCTGCTTCATCGCTGAAATACTTTCCGCAGGTGCCACAGGTGTAATATGCGTCATT
>JAZOLE010000040.1:0-15775 GCA_045652835.1 Eubacteriales bacterium
GGCCTAGTGGTAGCGGTTGCGCTGTAGCCCTTAGAGGTCAGCCAAGCCTCGGTGTAAGCCTTAGCTTCCTCGGGAGAACGGAAAGCTGCGATGAATGCAACGTCAAAGTTGTTGTACTCTTCGTCAAGAATGTCTTCTGCGGAGAAGTCGAAGCCAACACGGATGCTGTTGCTTCTGCCGTACCAACCGTCTTCGTTGTAATCGGAGAAGTCCATCAGACCCAGAGCCCAACCGCCTTCATAAACGGTGTCCTCAATGTCCCAGTTCTCGCTGTAAGAGTTCTCTGCGGTGAGGATAGGACCTGCGCAGTAGTAAACGTTACCGCTGTTAGCCCAGCAGCCCTTGGTCAGAACTGCGATGTAGGGGAAGTCAGCAGCTTCGTAGGAAACCTCGGACTTGATGCCGAAGGTGATGTAGGGAGAAGCAGTCTGAGCAGTAATGTGAACAGAGCCGTCCTCGTTGATTTCGTGAACGCCACCGGCAACGCTGATCTTTCTGAAGTCTCTGAGAGTGGTGTCCCAAAGAACTGCAGGCATGTTAGCCTCGATGGTTGCGGAGTCAGCGATGGGAGCCTTCTCGCGGAGGTCCTCTTCGGGATCTGCGGAGTCATCACCTACGGGGAGTTCGCCCTGCCACTCGGTGATAGCGAGGGAGATCTTGGTGTTAGGAACACCGGTCTGGCAAACAACAGAAACGTATGCGCCTTCAGCGAATACTCTGTCGAAGTGAGCGTTCAGGGTAGCGTCAGCTACGAATTCCTGGCCGTTTACAGCGTAAACGTAGCCACCGTCAACGTACTTAACGGTAAAGGTGTACTCTTCCTGGTCATTCTCGTTCATGGGAACTTCAACCTGGGGGAAAGCTGCAGCAGCAGTGAAGCTCTTGCCAGTTTCATTGTCTACGTAGAAGGGCTGAACCTGTGCGGAGCCGTAGCCGCCGCCACGGATCAGGATGCAGAGACCCTCGCCGTACTTGGTAGAACCGGGAGTAGCGATGGGCTGGCTGTTCAGGCAGAAGGAAATCCACTGGTCCTTGCCTTCGCCGCCGTCGTAAGCGTACTCAAGCACGGTAACCTTGAGGTTAACGGAGTAGCCGTTACCGTCGTTGTCAGCCTTCAGATCCAGAGCGTTTCTGGTGTGAGCCTGTACAAAGGGGGTGGTGTCGTTTGCATAAATGGGGGGATCCATTACGAAACCGATAGCGGGATCGTAGTGATAGCCGGGAGCGGGGCAGTAGCTGCCTTCGTCCTCATAGTCAGCACCGCTTCTGGAGGTTACCCAGTCACCTTCGAGAGCTGCGCTCGTAGGAACTACGAGAACAACTGCCATGGCGAGAACCATCAGAGAAGCGAGCAGCACGGAAAGAAATCTTTTCATGTGATTTTCTCCTTTTAAAAATTTTTATAGTCGCATATTTTGCGCCCATATATTATAGCACAAATTGCCTTTTTCGTAAATAGTCAGAATTACCAAAAAGAAGTACAATTTCATGGTATTATGGCACAAAAGACTTCACATTGCTATCACTTAAGCAGCAATTCGTAATAATAGATCGGCAATGCACTCCAACCGTGGCACAAGCTTGCCGCGTGGCCGAAATCAGAAAGTCCTACAATGGTTTCCCAGAACGTAGTCGCGCCGTTGCGAAGCATGTGGAAGTAATCACGGTCGATTTCGTCAATGATAATGGGTGCGTATGCTTCCCTGTCAATCTTAAGCAGCGCATCAAAGCGGAAAGAGTTCATGCTCAGCGTGTTGGGATGCACGGTATAGCCGCAGGTATCTTTGCCGTTACTTGACAGAATGCGCAGAATGTTGGTCAGATCAAGCCCTTCTGCCGCACCGCAAAGCAAGCAAAGCGAGTTGGTCAGCACGCTGTATTCTCCGCGGCAGCGGTTATCAAAGGACTCAAACAGCTTAGTTTCGGGATTGTAGAATTCGCGGGCAATTGCGCGGTTGACGCCTTCGGAAATGCGCAGATACTGTTCTGCTACCTCATTCTTACCGAGCGCTTGGCAGATTTTTGCCATGTGCTGCAGGGCAAGTGAGAAGAACGCATTGATAGGCGCTTCAAAGCAGCGCACCTTTTCAAAGAAGTGACCGTTCATGCCAGGCGACCACTCGTAGAAATTCCAATAACCGCCTTCCCCGTAGAAATTCTCGATCAATCCGTTATCCTGCAGCTTGGCAATAAAGGTATTGATGATGGTATCCAGCACGGGATAGCACTCCTTGGCAAGCGTAGTGTCGCCTGTATGACGGATGTATTCCTCCATTTGTATAAAATATACGGTTGAGAAGGACGGAATGGGAAAATCCAAGCCTGCGGGATAGCAAATAGACAAAATACCGTCGGGGCGAAGACCCTTGGAGATCAGCTTCAGATTTGCACGCGGGAACTCGGTTTCGCCAAAGGCATAGTATCCGCAAAGCATCTGATTACGCGAGTCCATACAGTAAAGCGCCTGCTCTCTCCACGGGCAATCCTCATAATGCTCGTGCATGCATTGCAGCAGCGTATTGGTGCAAACCTCGTAAATAGTCTGCTGCAGCAGATTTCCCTTTTCAAATTTCTTAGCGGTCACGGGATACAGCGTGGGGCGCAGACCTGCGTAATGCACGGTAAACTCGGTAGCGTTGACAAAGAACTGCACGTATCGGCAGCCAAAACGACGGAAGGTATGGAGATATTGGTTTCTTCCCTTTTTTGCGCGATAGTCGCAGGAAAAGCCGCGCACAGAGGTACGGCATCTGCCGTCTGCCAAGTGCTCACCGTAGCCGATCTCAATCCGGCAATCGTGCGGTACTTCAATATCAAAGTCAAGGAAACCTGCCCATTCCTGTCCGAGATCCACCACAAAGAAAATGCCCTGCGCCTTGTCCTCGGTCTTGAAATGCACCGGTTTATCAAAGCCGAAAAATCCGCGCATATCCGAGATCTGCTCGGGATAGCGATGGCGAAGCGCTGCATACTGCATCATGACATCGGGGCGATCGTGTTTATCCACGTAGTCAAAAAGCCCTTGCAAGCACATTTGTGCCGCACTTCTCGGTGCAAGCTCCAGCATCTTAACGGGACGCTGCGTAAAGTCGGTTGAGATCATGGGCATAAGCACGCTGGTTGAAAAGCCGTCTGTTACGCTCTCTTCAATGAACCCGTCATAAGAGGTAGTATCATAGTGATAAGTAAAACCCAGCTGTCCCGAGATCAGCTGCTTGACGTGGGAAATATAATCGCGCGACAGGCGCGAGAGCGTATTTTCATCCGAGAAGCAGATGGGAGCGTCCTGCTCGCAGATCTCAAAGATCACACCGGGATCGCCGTGAATATAGGTCTGCGTATCGTCACCGTAGTACCAAACAACCACTACGATGCGATTATTTCCGGCTTTGACAAATTTGGTCACGTCAATGCGGTCACAAACCTTATAGGTCGGATAGTCTGCGTACTGACCGAATGCTGCAAGCTCACCGTTGATATACACGGTGTAGTTGGAATCTGCTGCAATTGTCAGAGTATAGGGCGAGAGACCCGTAGCATCAAACTCGGCAACAAAGTCAGCAAATTCATCTGCAAGGATCTCCCCTTGTTTCCATATCCATTTGGCTTTAACAAACATGATCTTCCTCCGTTATTTGATAGTATTTTCCTTGGTATAAGTTGTTTTGGTATAACAGTTTATCTACATCATTGACTACCGCGGTCTTTTTTCTGCTCCAATCGGGGGCTAAGAGCGCATCGGGTGCACCGTCTCCGGTCAGTCGCGCGATCACGGTATCGGGCGGCAGCAGCGTCAACGCATTTGCCACGGTGCGCACGTAATCGGGCATGGTCATGGGCTGATATTCTCCGCGCAGATACATGTCCACCATTGGGGTATCCTTAATCACGTGCAAAAGATGCAGCTTGACCTGATCAGGGTGCAGCTCTGCAACGTCGCGCACAGTTTGCATCATGGTCTGCTCATCCTCTCCGGGAAGTCCGAAAATCAAATGAACGCAAATGTGAATATCAGGGCTTGCGGCACGTAGCGCGCTATACCCCTTAACAAACGTGGCAAAATCGTGCCCACGGTTGATCAAAGCAGCGGTCTTGTCACACGAGGTCTGCAACCCAAGCTCCACGGTCAGATAAGTGCGCTGCGCGATGCATGCAAGATACTCCACCACGTCGGGCGCAAGACAATCGGCACGCGTTGCGATATTCATGCCGACCACGCCGGGATAAGCCAAAGCTTGCTCGTATTTTTCACGCAGAACCTCAAGCGGCGCGTAGGTGTTGGTGTGAGCCTGAAAGTACGGAATGACTTTGTCGGTTTTCCATTTTCCGCTGGTCAAGGCATAGGAAATATCCAGCTGCTCGCGTATCGGCACGCTCGGCTGCGGTGCAAAGTCACCGCTTCCCTTATCCGAACAGTATATGCAGCCACCGTGCGCACACGTGCCGTCAATATTCGGGCATGTAAAGCCTGCATCAAGCGGCAGCTTTGCCACCTTTGAGCCAAAGGTCTGCTTGAGAAAATAATCGTATGTATAATATCGCTTATTGGTATCGCTGTACTCATACGGATTGAGCGATGCCTGTGTAGCCTTGTTTCTCATGCGACTCCCTTGCCTCCTTACTCATCTTTTTCTTATATTATACATGAACATCGTGTGCCTGTCAAGAAAAAAGACCGCAGAACCCGAAAATCGGTTCTGCGGTCAACGTTTATTCTGCAAGCAGCTTTTCCAGTGCAGCCATGCGGACGCAAACGGTCAGCACGTTCATAGCACTTGTCAGATCCTGCTTGGAAGGATAGGTGGGTGCGATACGGATATTGGAGTCATCGGGGTCAATGCCGTAAGGATAGGTTGCGCCAACCTTGGTCAGCACCACACCGGCATCCTTGGCAAGCGCATAAGCTCTCTTTGCCGTGCCGGGCATTGCGTACAGGCTGACAAAATAGCCGCCCTTGGGATCGGTCCAACGAGCAATTCCCTTGCCGCCAAGGTCACGCTCAAGCGTTTCTTTGACGATAGCAAATCTGGGGCGCAGGATCTCTGCCTGCTTTTGCATAATGGCTTCCACGTTTTTGGCTGTGCCAAAGTACTTGACGTGACGCAGCTGATTGATCTTGTTGTAGCTGATGGTCTGCACGGTCAGCACCTTCTTGGCGTGCGCAAGATTGTTTTGCGACATTGCCATGACGGCAACGCCCGCACCGGGATAGGTGATCTTAGAGGTGGATGCAAAATAAAATACTCTGTCGGGATTACCGTGCTTTTCACAAAGCGCAAACACGTCGGCAAGATCGTCATGCTGGCCGTAAAGTGCGTGTACGACGTACGCGTTATCCCAGAAAATTCTGAAATCGGGTGCGGCGGTCCTCATGGAAGCAAGTCTTTCTACGGTCTCATCCGAGTAGATATATCCGTCGGGGTTGGAATATTTGGGGTTACACCAAATACCCTTTATCGAATCATCCGTGGCAACCAGAGACTCGATCATATCCATATCGGGTCCTGTTTCGGACATGGGTACGGTAATCATTTCAATACCCAAGGATTCACAGATCAGAAAATGACGGTCATATCCGGGCGAGGGGCACAAAAACTTGACCTTATCAAGCTTGCACCAGGGCTTGCATCCCTCGGTTGCCGTGCCGTACAGCATGCAACGGCTGACGGTATCGTACATCAGCGTCAGCGAAGAATTACCTGCAACGAAAATATTATCTGCAGGAATTCCCAGCAACTCGCCAAACAGCACTTTTGCTTCGGGCACACCGTCAAGCATACCGTAATTACGGCAGTCAAATCCGCTGTCCGAGAAGCACGCATCGCGGTCAATGCAGGTAAGCAATCCGTCAATCATGTCAAGCTGCTCTGCGCTGGGCTTGCCGCGCGACAGATCCAAAGAGAGTCCTTGACCAAGGATTTCTTGATATTGGTTTTTTATAGATTGGTATTCGGCAAGCAGCTCCTGCTTGCTCATATCACAATAATGCATAGTAATAACTCCTAAAAGACAAATCAACTTCCCTATTATACCATGCTGTTTGATTTTTTGCAATACCTATTTTGAATATTTTTCAAATAATATTGCACATTTTGCAGGATTATCGCTTGTTTTTCCAAAATTCCGCGATGTATTTTGCAAGAGATTGCGCATCACTTGCAAAACGAACGTCCTCCCAATGCGGTGGGAACAGCTCTGTATAGCGAGGCTCAGCGTATCTTTGATCAAGCAAGACTACGATTCCACGGTCGGTATCCGTACGGATCACGCGTCCCGCCGCCTGCAAAACGTGATTCATGCCGGGGTACACGTAAGCGTATTCATAGCCGCACCCGTTAACGTCTGCGTAGTAATCACGAATAATATTGCGCTCGTCCGAAAGACCCGGAATGCCAACGCCCACAATGATACTGCCGATCAATCTTCCACCAGGCAGGTCAACGCCCTCCGAGAACGAGCCGCCAAGCACGCAAAAGCCGATCAGCATACCCGGATTGTCGGCTGTAAACGCATCCAAAAATTGCTCCTTTTGCTCCTGCGTCATGCCGCGCTTTTGCAGCAGCACGGGCACGTCGGGGTATCTGTTACTAAATGCCTTCGCAACCTTTTCCATGTAGGAATAGGACGGAAAATACACCATGTAATTCCCTACCTTGCCGCACACAGACGCTGCGATATACGATGCGGTCTTTTTGATGGATTTTTCTCTGTCCTCATATCTTGTGCTGATGCCGTCGGCAACCGCTACCATGAGATTTTCGCGCGGAAAAGGTGACGGGAAATTGACGGAAACTGCGTGCTTGCCACCGCCGAGAGTTTGCGCGAAATATGACGGTGGCGTCAGCGTAGCTGAAAACATGATGACCGATTCAGCACCTGCGTTGCAATCCTCTAGCTGCTTGCTTGGGTCAAGGCAAAGCTGCTTGAGTGTGATCAGGCTTCCCTGCACGGTCAGGTATGTCACAAAGCCCTGATCATACAGCTCGGCTGTTGCGTTATAAGCTCTTAAATCCCCGTAAAATGCCTCAATTGCATCGTAAAGCGTGTCATAGGTGTGGATTTTCAGCCATTTCTCGACAGAAGAAGCAAGCATGGAGAGCGTTTCGTTGATATCGTCCAGCGGCTCTTTGGAATAATAATAGCCGCACTCCTCGCCACTTTCGTTTTTTTGCATGGTATCACGGCAATAGCGTCTTGCGATCTTGAAAACAGACGCGGCTTGCTTGATCTTGCCGTATAAAGGCTCACTTTCCGGCAATTGCGCAAGCAGCGCGGAAAACGCAGAGCTGCACAGAGAGCAGGAGAACATATCCCTTGCTCTATCAGTCAGGTTATGCGCCTCATCGACAAGAAGTACGTATTTCCCGTTATTTTCCACGAAATAACGACGCAGCTTGACAGCAGGGTTATAGACGTAATTGTAATCACAGATTACGATGCTGCAAAATTCGGACAGATCCAAGGAAAGCTCGTAAGGGCAAACACCGTGCTTTTCAGCCACACGTTTGATCAGCGCAGAGGTGTAGCCGTTTTGATGCGTCAGCAGCTCGGAGATGGCTTGCATGATCTTGGTATGTGACATACTGCGCGGACAATTATGCTTGCAGGTACGATAATTGCATCCCTCCACGGGGCACATCTGTTCCTTGGCGGAAAGTACAATGGTGCGCAATGGTGCACCCGCTTCAAAAAGGCGTTTTGCAGCTGCAAACGCCTCGCGACGTGTGCTTGCCTTGGCGGTCAGGTAAAACACCTTATCGCACTTCCCTTTGCCCATGGCGCGTACAGCGGGATACATGGTAGAGATAGTCTTACCAATGCCGGTAGGCGCTTGGATAAACAGCCGCTTGCCATGCATGATATCACGGAAGCATTCACGCATGAATTCCTCCTGGCCCTCACGGATTTCGGGATATGGGAAAGCAAGCTCTGCTGCGCGGGGCTTTACCTCACGGTTTTGCTCAATGCAATTTTCAATATATGGCAATGCGCGCGACAGAATGCTTGTGTATTCATCCGTCAAGGTTGCAAGCGAAAATGTTGCAACCGCAGCTGCGCACTCACCTTTGGCTGTTACGGTCAATCTGCGCACGTTCAGCGCTTGCAATTCCTTGGCTGCCGCTATAAAATAAGCAAGACAACGCTGGCGCACAGGTACCGTGTACACATCGTTGGAGTCAGGCAACTTAGCGGCACGAACAGTATAATCGAGCGTCAAGCCGTCCTGATCTGCAGCAATTCCCTGCGCGATTCCCGTGACCTTGATCAAAACACCCGCATAGCGACAGGTATGCTGCAATTGTACATCCGCATAATATGCATCGGATCGAACGTTCAAGGCATCTATGCCGCATTCGGATTCAACTTCATCTTTATAATTGCTTCGACCGAACGCAAGCGCGCAAAGCTCGGATAGCGCAAGCTCCACGCCGCCTGTTTGATCATTATATCGCATACCGTCACCTCCTTGTTCGTTTTTCTTATTATAACACATTCATGATCGTGCGTCAATCCAATTACCATATTTTTAGGGGTACACAAATCTCCTCTTTTCGCTTATAATGTTACTGGAGAGAGACTACCGAAAGGAATTTTATATATGGATTTGATCAAAATCAGCGATACAAAGCTGAAAATTATGCTGACCTCACAGGATATGACCCGATATGACTTACATACCGACCACATCAGTATTGCAGACCAACACGTAAGACGCGTGCTGCGCAGACTTTTGGCTGATGCCAAGGAGCAAACCGGCTTTGACGGTGATATGACGCGCCTTTACGTGCAAATGTACCCCTGTGTGGACGGAGGGTGTGAGCTTTTTATTTCAAAACAGGACGACAACGAGGACGTCGCAAACTTTTGCGCTCTTCCGGTGCTCTCAGCACAGCAAGGTCGTGCTGTACGTGCGTCGGAAAGGCATGGACGAGATATGTGCGCTTATTCATTTAACTGTCTTGAACACCTGATTTCGGTTTGCAAAAGGCTTGCTTCTGTGGGTTTTTGCGGACGCAGCAGCGCTTACGCCGATCTCAAACGTACTTATTATCTTGTGCTGTACGATCTGCCCTCGCCATCCTTATATTCGCCTGATGAATATTGCTTTCTCGGCGAATACGGATGCAGAGAAAACGCACGCGCGCTACAAGCCTATCTTTGTGAATACTGCATGCCCATCTGCACAGACACTGCCGTACAAACGCTAATGCAATTATAATTTTACGCAACCCCTTGCAATCCTGCACGCTTTTTGGTATAATGGTGCATGAAAGTGAGGTGCTACCATTGACCTGGGATCAACTTTATGAAGCATGCAGCAGCTGTCAGGGCTGTGAGCTTGCAAAAACACGCACAAACTGCGTATTCGGCACAGGTAACCGTGAGGCAGACATTCTGTTTGTAGGAGAAGCCCCCGGTGAGCAGGAGGATCTTTCCGGCACGCCTTTTGTTGGCAGAGCCGGTCAGCTGCTTGACAAATACCTTTATGCCGTTGACATTGCACGCGAGGACGTATATATTGCAAACATACTCAAATGCCGTCCGCCCAAGAACCGTGATCCTCTGCCCGCGGAAGAAGATGCTTGCATCGATTATCTGCGCGAGCAGGTGCGCCTGATCAAGCCCAAGATCATTGTTTGCCTTGGCAGAATTGCCGCTATGCGTTTGATCAAGCCTGATTTCAAGATATCCAAGGAGCATGGCACTTGGTTCGAAAAGGGCAATTTCGTCATGACTGCGGTGTATCACCCCGCGGCGCTTCTGCGCGATCCGCGCCGCAAGGAAGAAATGCTTGCGGACATGCAAGAGATCAAGAAAAAGCTGGATAGCTTAAAGGAACAGGTATGACGTACGATTTTACTTCTCTGCTGGTGGTCATCATCGTCATGTTTCTGATGCTTGTAGCAGGATTTTTCTGCCGCAAGATTGGCTGGATAGATGATCTCGCTTCCAAAAGGCTTTCCACGCTGATTATCAAGGTAGGGCAGCCTATGATGATCATTGACGCGCTTGTCAACGTGGAATATACCAATGAAAACCTCAAAAAAGGACTTTTAATCCTTGCCATCGGGTTCTTTTTGCACCTGCTGATGGCTTTGATCGCCTTCCCTCTTTGCTTGCCCTACAAGGATCTGAACGAGCGCAAGATCACCGAGTTTTCGCTGATCTTTACAAACTGCGGCTTTATCGGTCTGCCGATCCTGGGCGCCATCTTTGGCGATATCGGCAAATTCTACGGCGCGTTCTTCCTGATCAGCTTTAATATCTTCATGTACATCTGGGGCTTGATGATTTTGGGACGCAAGCGTGATGACATTCGCATGACCCCCAAGAAAGCGCTGATCAATTTCGGCTCGATTCCTTGCGCGATCGGTGTTGCGCTTTATCTGTTGCGCAATCCTGCGCTCAAGAATCCGCTGATCGGAACTGTCATTGATGACGCGTTTTTGATGCTGTTTGCCAAGCTTGCCGCGCTGTGCTTGCCGATCTCGGTGCTGATCACGGGTGCTTTGCTTGCGACAAGAACGCCCAAGCAGCTGCTTTGCTCGGGAAAAATCTATCTGTTCTCGCTCTGCAAGCTGATCCTGATCCCTGCTATCGTGTTCGTAATATGCAAGCTGCTGGGCTTTTCGGATGATATCGTCATGTTCTCCACCGCGGTTACCGCATTGCCGACCGCGTCCATCATCTCGATGTTCTCCGAAACCTATGACATCTCCCCCGGATACGCCTCTCAAACGGTTGGCGTTTCCAGCCTGCTTTGCCTTGGCACACTGCCCCTTATGGTAACCTTGGCGCAAAAGGTACTTCAAATTTGGTAAATATCAAAAAGCCGATATGGATCACTCCATATCGGCTTTTTATTATGTGATAATTATGCCTTTTTCTTTTTGTTTGCAAGAAAATAAACCATGTAAAAAGCAGCGATATACACCAGGAACAGCACTACTACTCCGATCGGGTACAGCACCTGATTGCCACCAACCAAGTTATACAGGATATCGTAAGGCGTACCGTCACCGCGCATTAAGAACATATAGTTGTAATCGATGATGCGATTGACAATATATGCTGCAGCGCAGAAGAAACTGAGGATGCCGAACGTGATGCCGATATTTTGCTTTTTCATGCTTGCCATGCCCGAAATAGCTATGTATAGCGCGCCAAAGCCGGAAATGCAATGAGTAATGCCGGAAACCACGTTCACGTAATAGAACACGTGATATACACCGTAATTCTGTGCTGCGCCGTAAGTGCCTGCAAGTGCGCCAAGCAAACCGAAGATCATCACGAAATCCAGCGCTGCTTCCTTGAGTCTACCCTTAGAGAATGCAGCCAAAGGCAGCGTGATCAGCTGGATACTACACAAAAACAGCGGCAGATTGATCAAAAGAGATTGCACGGGATCATCTGCATGAATACAGTTCAGCACGATCTTGCAGATTTCAAAGCCGTCGATCAGCAATGCTGCCCAGATCAGCGGAACGTTTTTATTCTTTTCCGGATGCTTACGGTAATGTAAGCCTATCACAATTGCCAATGCCGCCATAATCAGCACCAGCGTCGTGACGAATGTCAAATGCTGCCAGGAATAAGCACCTTGTGCTTCGGGAAGCGTGTCGGTAAATCCTAAGAATTTTAACATAACAATCCCCTCAAATTAACTTATTATCAACATTATAGCATATAATGTGAGAATTTGTTAGTTTTGAGGGGAAAATTAAGATATTAAGATTTAATCAGCCGTTTGGATTGACTTGGCAATAGTAATCATACGCTGTTTTAAGCTGCTTGATCAAATAGACCAACTCAGCTCTTGACAAACCGGTATCGTTCCTGATACGTACGTCCTGGCCGCCATTGGAATTGCTGTAGCAATGCTGCGCGATCCTGTCGTAAGCAACTTTCAGCTGATCATAACCGGGCTTACCGTAATTATCCGTATCAATAAATTCGTCGTAACCGCCGCTTTGGTTGTTGTGCTTGTATGAATACACAGTATTACATGCAGGCATCAACAATGTGGTTTTTAACTCGTTATTGATATTGTTGCAGAAGTTTGTATCATCCACATTGATAATGTCCGCAAAGCTGGTTTGTTTATTGAACTGCTCATGCACATAGCCGGTACCGTAATTCAACTTGTCACCAATATAATAGCGCTTTTGCACTGCTTCCCATTGTGAGATATCAAATGTTCCTTCATAGTTGCCTGCATTACCGTTATAATCCATTTTGGTCGCAGTACCTTCGTACAACTCACCAAGCTGAAACCATACACCGTCAGAGCCAAGTGTGTATGTTGTTGCATAGACCGTCACAGAACCACCCGGCGAGCTGGTATCCTCCACCGTGAAATATACCGTATATTCACAAGATGAAGGATCTCCGCCGCTGTATTCATTTGTGTTGGGCTTTTTATTGATATTTTCGCGGTGAATCATAATTGTAACAGGCGTTTCTACACCGTTTACGTCGATCTTCGGCTGCCCACCAAACAACGCATTTATGGCTTGCTCGTCATCACCAACGTTACCAAGCACCTTAGTGCCATCTTCGTTATACGCATCGTTGAATAACTGTGTAATGTACGCATAAGAAGACGGCGTGTTGAGAAGACTCGCGAAATCATCATGCACTGCGTCAAGATGCAAACCGAATGAAAAATTGACCATGGTTGCAACCTCGCCACGTGCGTTTTTGCCAAATTGATAAGTCGCATAAAAGGTACGCGTTGTTTGCAGCGGAACCCAGTCCTCCGTATTAAAAGCAGCACTGTTTGAAGCGGACGAATCTTTGGTAGAAATGTTAATTCCGTCGATTTGGTTGACGTTGCTATTTGCTCCGTAATCATCATGCGCTTTCACACCGTGGTACCAGTATGTGATATCCGTATTATTATGCACGGTGATTTTAAACGTAACAGTGGGATTATTTCCGGATGTGACAACGGTTGATTTCAAAGTGGTTGGCTTAACAATTTCAAAATCCACCGTATCAACGTCAGTTTGGGTATGGATCTCGACCTCGGAAATGTAAATGCCTTCATAGGGCTTTTCTTGATAAGATACAGTACCTGAAACAATCAACGTATCTGCTACAGCTGCGTATCCAATTAAAAGACTACATAACATTAAGGAGAGCACGATCCAAGAAAACAACTTTGTAAGCTTTTTCATAGTTCTGCTCTCCTTATATAATAGTATGCGTACCTATAGTACAGTAAATGATTTGTTATTTGTGATTATTGCGTGCAGATTCCTCTTCTATCGATTTCTGCACGTTTCTTTTGATAACGCCAATGATCTTTTTCAGCGGATGCTTGATATGCTCGGGATCGACCCTGTGGTTACCGTGCGCAACGGCTGCCTTTCTGACAATCTCTTTGTTACGGGCAACATCCTTGGTAGGAACAAGCACGATATCTCCTTCGTGCAGATCTTCGCCATTGGGGTCATAACGGTAAACCTTGTTTCTGTGTGCTCTTTCGGGCCAGACGACACCGATAACCTCTATTCCCGGCTCTTCCGGAGCGGGAGGAAACTGATCGTCATCATCCTGTACAAATTCAATTTGATCAAGATCAATGTCGGGCTGCTCCATAGCTTCAGCCAACACCTCTGCATCAATGTTTTCCGTCAGGATTACAGGCTGCTCGGGCTCAAGCTGCTGATCATTAAGATCCTTGTAAATCTCGTCATAGTCCTCTACCTTAAGCTCGTAGAGATATGCAACTTGATCGTTTGCAATAATAAAGGTCGAGCAGGTCTTATCCTCGTTTTCGTACATCAAAATCGGGGATTGGATGGTATCGCGGATCTCCAGCATTTCCTCAAAGGTATCCACCCAAAGCACGCGATAGCCTTCAACGTCAAACGCATTATTGATCTTTTGAATAAAGGACTTGTAATTACGGAGCAATCTGTTCAACCTTGCTTCATAAGTGGTATCGTGGTTCTTGCTCAGGTGCATAAAGCACAACAGCACAACTGCAAGTGCCACAGAGATAACAGCAAAGACGATTGCAAGCACCTTAAACACAGTAGCAGCTTTGACGGTACTGCGAGAAAGAATCTGCTGGATATCATTACGCTCTGTCGAATTATTCTTGACAGCGACCGTTTTTTGCGTCAGCGGGATGTTAATAGAAGACTCATATGTCATGCACTTTTTGCCGCTGTCAAATTGCTCGCTTTGGCAGACTACCCGAACAGGCATTTTGAGCACCAGCGTTGCAGTAGCACCCTCAAGCTGATAAGTACTTATAAAGCTTTGCGCAATATCGTTATAATAATCATAATCAATGCTGACCCCTTGCAAAAGGTTCAAGCTTGTTGCCTGCATTGTATCCGATTTTTCCGACACAACGTTGTAAACAGGCGCATACAATACCTTACCGTTATTTGATTCTCTGATCTCAATGACGGCATCGATACTGTAAGTATAGGCAAAATCGACCGCTTGCTCGGTTTTCATTTGCAGCTGATATTTGAAGTCTGCGTTTACGGTATCGATCAACGAAGCAACGTATTCATAATTGTCGTCCAGATAATCCTGATCGAAAAATTCGTTTTCCTTTAATGTCACACCGTAATTCACTTGACTCTTTTCTACATAGTCAACGTAGTAGGTTTTATTCAGGGCGATAACAAGAAAGGTTGACACGATGGTCAAAATCAAAGCTGCTGCAATAGCAATAAGCTGATAACTTATACGTCTTTTTCTTGTAAGTCTGTATTCTCGCCGTAGCGTTTTTTCTTCTTCAGACATAAAACCTACCTCCTTTCCTTAAATAAAAGGTTTTTTATTTGGACATCTCGTACAGCCAAAGGCTTGGATATCCGATATAAAGAACTTTGAATTGAACGATGCCAACGATTTGTTCGTCGGTCACAAAGCCGGCGTCGGGGTCTTGGTTGGCGTCCCCTTTGGTAATATAACGGACTTGTCCGTCAACTGTTTGTACGTCCACGACACGGTGGACGATTTTTGTGTCACCCGATTTGGTGAACACAATGATGTCGCCCTCTTGGGCATTTCGACAATGTTCATAGGATTTAAACACAACGGCATCACCCTTGTTGATTTCCCCTGTCATACTTGGAGAAGCGATGACCAGAGCACCGAATCTGAACTGACATGATATCAGCATGACTAACCCCGTAGCAAAAATTGCTCCAGCTACAATGGAAACTGCTTCCCATATACTTTTTTTGTATGTCTTTTTTTGCTGCTTGCTCTCGTACAGCAGCTTGATGAAAGTATACAACAAAAGCGGAAGGATCAAGCGCAGGAATGCATGCAAAACTCTGTGCATGGCAGGAACGTAAGGAATCAAGTAAGGATACAATGACAATACCATACGATATAAGGTATTGGGCACAATGCCATACTTTTTTGAAAGGTAATTATAGAGAATATTCGCGACAACTGCAGGAAACACCGTCATACCGAGGTAATCTACCCAATCGTACTGATTGTCCAAGTTGATAATGCCACCGGCTATAAGCAACTCAGACAGAACACCAATCGTAAACGCAATACAATAGGAGCGACGATTGTCCCCTGCCAGTATAATCGTGCGAATAATCTCCGCGCACGGAATGATACACGCAATAGGCAAGATGATCAAAAAGAACGATTTTAGAGACAAAGTTGAATAAAGCTTAGTATAACCAATGAAAATTCCTATTACGTAGAATACTACAACAATCAGTAAAGCACTTGCAGCAAGAAGCATGGAAACTTGATTTGCATTAAAAGAGTGGATGCT
>JAZOLE010000041.1:0-10054 GCA_045652835.1 Eubacteriales bacterium
ATGATGGAAATGGCTAAACAGAGCGGGCATAAAAAGACTTTCGACCACAATGATGAAAGACTTGTTGCTCCCGAGAATATGATATCCGCAATAAAAGAGTGTTTGGGCGAGACGGAGCTTTCTGTCGCTGATGTGATAAGCAGTGTCTACCATTCACTCGCAAAAGCCTACTCGGAAGTTGTGAGAGAAATTGAGGGGATCACGGGGGAAGAAATTGATTCTATAAGTATAGTGGGAGGCGGAAGCAAGGATACATATCTTAACGAACTCACCGCTGAATATACTCAAAAGGATGTTTTAAGAGGTCCTGTTGAAGCCACTGCTATGGGAAATTTAAAAATTCAGTTATGTACCTTAGGGCAAAACAATGGCAGACCCGTAGCATAAGCTTGTGAGCCGTCCTTACGTGTCTGCCAACGATTTTAGAAAGGGAAAAGCCTTGAAAACGTAGTGTTTTCAAGGCTTTTAATGGTCGGAGTGACAGGACTCGAACCTGCGACTTCGGCGTCCCGAACGCCGCGCTCTACCAAACTGAGCCACATCTCGTTGATGATTTTTTCACTATTTTCTGTAAGTGGTCAAACATGTGGTCAGACCACTTACATCGGGATTGTTATTGAATTGATTATAGCACAAAAGTGCAGTGTTTTCAAGGGGTTTCGGCGGTTTTGTAAATTTTACGCTCGTAATCGGCAATTTGCACCCGAACCATGCGCACTACCAAACTGTGCCACACCCCGAAATCGACCATGCTATTATAGCATAGTCGGTTGCGTTTGTCAATAGATTTTTTGGAGAAAACCCAAAATCCTTACCGTTCTTTGGATTCTCACGTCATTGCGTCGTACAAATTCACAAAATCCAATCCCATTTTGAGCGCATACGATGCGGTATACGCTGTACCGCCCTTGCTTTTGGTCAAAAACGCGATGCAAACGTCGCTTCCCTCGACCAAGCGGCGGTCACGCTCCAGCATGCAGCCCTCGCAATAACGCTCGCGCAGATAACTCACGCTATCCGCCTCGGAAAGCACAAAGCGATATGCGCTGCGGTCATGCTCACTCCACGCCGCATCCTGATCGCGACAAGGCAAAATCAGATCCAGCTTGATGTGCGGATACAGCTTTTTTTGCTCTATGACGCACAGCGCGGCAAGCGTATCGAATCCGATAGCCCCCCCTGCGCGAAAGTGCGTCACGCCGACATCTGCCTGTTTTGCAATCTCGGCTTTGAGCAGCGCGGGCAATGCCAGCATATGCTGTGCGCTGATCTGTCTGTGCCCTGTAAAGCACGCGGTCTTATTTTGCATCGGATTCACCTCGCCTTCGCGTTCATTATAGCACATTTGTTCTGTTTTGTAAAGCCTTTTTTGCATAAATCGTGCACAAATATTCCACCGTTTTCGACAAGCACAACCGCTTGTGCTGCCCGATAGCGGCACGTTGCTCTCCCCCTCCCCCAACACCGACGCGTTATGACACGCTCCGATACGTTTTTTCCACCGCCATATTGACAAAAAACGCTGCGCGGTTTTGCTATAATCAAAGCAAAAAACACCTTTTGGAGGAACTACTTATGCAACAAAATACGGAATTTGTGGCACACGATACAGGACAAGCCTTTGGCAAGACAAAAATACGCTTACACACCGCATCCGCTGCGCGGCGCCGTCGCATTTTACTGAGCGTGGTGCGCAGCGCGGGCATTATGCTGCTCTCTTGGCTGCTTGGGCTTTTGGGGGCATTTTTCAGCACTTATCCCGCAGGGTTGATTCTGCTTTGCACCGCCGGTAGCGGCATCCCCTTTATCTTCACAGGACTTTGCGCCTCTCTGCCCTTTATCGGCGCACCGTGGGGCTATCTTTGCGCGTATTTGGGGATATTGACCCTGCGCGTTGCCGTTACGCTGCTGGTTGGCAGCGGCAGAGCCAACTTGCGAAGGGTGCCCCCTTTGCCTGGCGACAAATTCAGCGCAGCGCTTTTGCAGATCGAGGACGGCGGCTTTTTCGGTGCGCATCCTGCACTGCCCGAGGGAGAACCAAATCTGCAAAAACCGCAGCTTTTTTGCGAAGCACCCGTGCTGCGCATCATGACAGGCGCCATAGGCGCGCTGATTGCGGGCGGATTTGCCATTGCCTTGGGAGGATTTCAGTACTACGATCTGTTCGGCACGCTGTTTTTGCTGCTTGCCGTGCCTTTGGGCGTTTGGCTGACCGTCCCCTTTTTCGCCCCCGAAAAGCAGCACCGCCTTTCGGGCTATGTTGCCTTGGTGGCACTTTGCATGGGAGCTGTATTTGCCGCACGCCCCTTGACGCTGTACGGCATACAGCTCTGCCCCGTGATCGCGGCGATTTTGGTGTATCTGACACTCAAGCGGCGCGGTTTTGTTGCGGCTATGATGTGTGCGGTGGGCTGCGGCGTAGCGTTTGACCCCGCAAGATCGCCCATCCTGATCATCGGGCTTGTGCTTTGGGCACTTTGCGCGCAGCTTTCCGACCGCCTTGCCCTTGCCGCCGCGCTTGGCACGGCTCTTGGCTGGAGCGCACTGCTCGGTGGCTTTTGGGGCATGGCTGCGGCATTGCCCACCGTGCTGCTTGGCGGTGCCTTGCTGTTTGCCGCTGACAAATGGATACTCCCTGCAGCAGATGCAGCCGAGGTGGAGCAAGAGAGCTGCGACTTTACGGGCGAGGGAGAATTTGCCCGACTTGTTACCGGAGAAAACCGCATTTTGAGTGCTTGCGAGCGCACCGAGAGCATGGTGCAGGCGTTTACGGGGCTTTCCGAGACCTTTTACGAGCTTTCCGACAAGCTGCGCCGCCCTGCTCTTTTAGACCTGCGCCGCATTTGCGACATTGCATTTGAGCGCGAATGTGCCGATTGTCCGCGCCGCGAGATCTGCTGGGGATCGGAATACAGCACCACGCTGGAGGGCATTGGCAAGCTGACCTCCGCTTTGCACCTTGGCGGCAGAGCGGATGCCTCTTGCCTGCCGTCAAGACTGATCTCGGCTTGTCCGCGCACCGATCGCATTTTAGCAAACGCAAACGAGCAATGCGCCAGCGCCACCGCGCAGCTTTTGCAGCGTGAAAAAACGCACATTTTTGCTGCCGATTACGCTGCCATTGCCGATCTTTTGACCGACGCTTTGCGCGAGAACAACGAGGAATTTTGCACCGATGCGCAGACGGGCGAGCGCATTTACCGCTACCTGACCGACCAAGGCATTGCGCTTTGCAGCATTGTGGTCAGCGGCGTGCGCGCCAAGCGGATATGCGCTCGCGGCGTGGGCTTTGGCAAAGGGCGTGCCACGCCGGACACGCTGCGCGAGGCGATTGAAAACATTTGCGGCACACCGCTGGCAGACCCCGTGTTCGAGATTTCCAAGGACAGCACGGTCATGATGCTTTGCGCGCGAGACCAATTCGCGGTCGCGCATGCCACGGGTGTGATCCCTGCCCCCGCCGAGGCAAACCTTGACCCCGACGCGCCCTCGGGAGACGCACTTTGCTGCTTTGCGGGCAAGGGCTCGTATTTTTACGGCATCCTGACCGACGGCATGGGCAGCGGCAGACAGGCGGCTTTTTCCGCAGAGGTTTGCACCATGTTTCTTGAGAAAATGCTGTATGCGGGCAACAGCCCCGAGATCTCCCTGCGCATGCTCAACAATTATCTGCGCTCGCATTCCGACGCCCCCGAGGCGGAATGCTCGGTAGGCGTGGATATGGTGCGCATTGACCTGATCACGGGCACGGCGCATTTTATCAAGGGCGGCGCAGTTCCCTCGTTTGTCATTCGCGGCAAGCAGCTACTCAAGATCAAGGCGCACACGCCGCCCATCGGCATCATGCACGCAGTACAGGCGCAGATCATTCCCTTTGAGCTTTGCGAGGGTGACGTGATCGTGCTGGTCAGCGACGGCATCACGGGCGGCAACGAGGATTGCCCTTGGCTGATCTCGCTGCTCTCGGGCAATCCCCTGCAGGACCCTGCCGTCTTAAAGGAAACCGTGCTGCTGCACGCACGAGAGTCGGGCAGCCAAGACGATATGTCAGTAGCGGTCATGCGGATCGATAAGCTGAGCGCGTAGGGCGGCGCATACCATCATCGTAGGGGCGGATTTGCATATCCGCCCGCGGGAAGATCGACATCCAAACGGATAACCCAACCCCTTATTTGTAGGGGAGGATATCATCCTCCCGCCAGCGTTGAATTTGGTTTACCGACACCCGAACGGACAAGCAACTCCTTTACTTGCGGGAGGATACTATCCTCCCCTACAAACATTTGGGGCACGCAACCGTTGAGGTGGACGAAAAAAAATCCTCTCCGTTCTCGTAGGGGCGTTCTGCGAACGCCCGCGGGTGACCGCAGGTCGCCCCTACGGAGAATCTTGTGATTCAAGCAATATCTCGTAGGGGCGATCAGTGATCGCCCGCTTCAATACCCCGTCTTTTTCCCACACAAGCGCCAGATGATCTTGCGTAGCAGCTCGGTGGGAATGGCGAGCAGGGCAAGCGAAAAGGTGAATCCCAGCTCGGCAGGGGTCAGAGGGGCGGTACGCAGCACGCTGCCGCCAAGGTACACGAATGCGATCTGTATCACGGTCACGGCAAGCATAATGCCGATAAACCCGGGGTTTTTGCCAATCCCGGCAAGCAGGCGCAGCCGATCGGTTCGCGCCCCGAAGCAATTGCACACCGACATGAAGATAAACAGCGCAAAAAAGGCGGTGAGCAGATAAAGATCATCGGGAGAAGCGCGAAACCGCCCCGTGACGGCAGGCACGACCAAAAGCGACAGGCACACGCCCACCGTGGCAATCCCCTGCCAAAGGATCTGAAAGATCATGTAGCCGTTAAGGATCGGCTCGTCGCGCCGCTTGGGTGCTTCCTTGAGGTAAAACCTTTTGGGCGCTTCCCCTGCAAAGGCAAGCCCACCCAGCGTATCCATGATCATGTTGATCCACAGCATCTGCACCACGGTCACAGGGGCGTCAAAGCCCAAAAACGGACCGATCATGGAAACGCCCACCGCGCAAAAATTCATGGTCAGCTGCAGCACGATGAATTTACGAATGCTCTTGAACACGGTGCGCCCGTAGAGCACGGCATTGACAACCGAGGCAAGGTTGTTGTCAAGCAGGATAATATCTCCTGCCTCGCGTGCCACCTGGGTGCCGTCACCCATGGCAAAGCCCACGTCCGAGGCGCGCAGGGCGGGAGCGTCATTGATGCCGTCACCCGTCATGCCTACCACCAGCTCCAGCTGCTGCGCCAAGCGCACAAGGCGGCTCTTATCCGATGGCAACGCACGCGCCACCACGCCAATGCGAGGCAGCAGCGCGCGCACCTTGTCATCGCTCATGGCGGCAAGCTCCGCACCGTCAAGCACGATATCCACACCGCCGCCCAAAATGCCGCATGCGCGTGCGATCTGCTCGGCTGTCTGCTTGCCGTCACCCGTGATCATAACCACCTGTACCCCCGCACCGCGCAAGTCCGCCACAGCACGCGGTGCTTCTGCGCGTAAGCCGTCCTCCAGGATCGCAAAGCCGATCAGCACCAGCGTTCCGAACGCCCCCGCCGCATAGCTCTCGCGCGTGCCGCTCTCACGGCAATAGGCAAGCGCGATCACGCGCTTGCCCAGCGTCGCGTACCTTTGCGCAAGCGCACGCAGGGCAGCGGCATCCGCCTTGACCTCCCTGCCCTGTGCGTCCAGCACGCGACGCACAAAGGGCAAAATGCGCTCGGGTGCACCCTTGATCTGCACCACACCGTCCACCATGGCTGCCGCGTACTTGCGCTCGCTCTCAAAGGGCAGCCGCCATGCAGCATCCTTGGCAGAGGGCAAGGCTTTTGGGCTTTGCAACGCGCTTTCAAACAAGGCGCGGTCGGTCGCATTGCCGCCCACGGCACGCACGCGTCCGCTGCCACCGTCACGCTCGGCATTCGCGGACGTGTTATGCAGACAGGCGCGGCGGTAATGCTCGGGCAACGTGCCATGCCCCGATAGTGGCAGCCGCACCGCCTCTCCCGTGCCCAAAACCAACTCGGTAACGCGCATTTTGCCGTGCGTCAGCGTGCCTGTCTTGTCGGTAAACAGAATATTCATGCTGCCCGCGGCCTCAATGCCCGCGGGCTTTCTGACAAGCACCTGATCGCGCACCATGCGCCGCACGTTTGCCGAAAGCACCACCGCAATCATCATCGGAAGTCCTTCGGGCACTGCCATGACCACCACGCTGAGCGCCAAGGTCAACGCGCGGAACAAGTGCTCCAGCAGAAATTGCCAATCACGCAGCCTTGCTATGATGATCTCACCGTCAAAGCCTGCGTCCAACACAAACGCATTAAGTAGATACACCACCGCCACCAATGCCGCCGCCGTGTACCCAAGCCGCGAGATCTGCCCTGCCAGCTTGCCCAGCCGCACCTTTAAGGGGCTGTCGCGCACCTCGGTCTGCACCTCGCTCGATATGCCGCCCAAAAAGGTGGCGTCTCCCACCGCCTCGACCAGCATCTCACCCTCGCCCTGCAGCACGGTGCAGCCGCCAAAGGCAAACGCTGCGTTCTCGGGCACGCGCTCGCCCCCACCCGGACACTTTTGCACCGCTGCACTCTCGCCCGTCATGCTGGATTGATCCACGCGCAAGCTCCCTGCAAGCATTCTGCCGTCAGCCGGGATCATATCCCCTGCCTGTAAGAGCACCACGTCACCCACCACAATGTCCGCAGCGGACAGCTGCCTGATCTCGCCTGCGCGCCGTACCCGACACGCCCCCGCACCGCAGCTCTCGCTCAGGCGCGCAAATGCCGCCTCCGAGCCGTATTCGGACACGGTGGAGATCAGCGTTGCCAAAAACACCGACACCGCAATGCCAACGGTCTCCAGCCAATCTGCCTGCCTGAACATCAAAAGAATATGAATCCCCAGCGCGCAAAGCAGCACCTTGACGATGGGATCGCCCAAATTTCCGACAAATTGGCGGATAAACCCCTTTTTCTTTTTCTTCGAGAGCACGTTTGCCCCGTGCGCCGCCCGCGACAGTGCCACCTGCTCCTCTGTTAACCCATGTAAAACGGTCGCTCTGATGTCTGCCACCCCCAATATCATTCTCGTTTGAATATATGCGGACAAGGGGCGCGAAATGCGTGACAAGCATAATCGTAGGGCGGGGCTTGCTCCCGCATGGGAATCAAAACCCAATTTAGATAAACGGACAGTCGAGGACGCCTGCCCCTACGAAAATTTGCTTGTGCAAAACGGGGCGTCGAGGGCGCCGCCCGAATGTCATCCTGCCCCCTCTGTGTCATCCTGAGCGGAGAAAACATCCCGGGTGGATGTTTTCGTAGTCGAACTTTCAAAAATCTGCAACAAATTGCTGATTTTTGAAAGTCAAAACGCGGAGAGCGTTTTGAGGATCTCCGAACGGTTTGTGCAACCTCTTTACTTTTGTTTTACGTTGAGTAAACCCGTAGGAGATCCCGCGTCGCCACGACACGGGGGACAGTCCCGCAGTAACGTGTCCTGCGGACACATCACAGGGGACAGTCCCCTGTATCATGGCTCGCGCCCTTCGGGTTCGACTTCGCTCGCTGCTCTGCAGCATCGCTCCGCTCAGGATGACACAAGACGTGAAGACCGCCGCATTTCTTTTGTCTATTTTTCCCATACCGATTGACATTTGCGCAAAATAATGGTATCATATGTACAAAGAATACTGGAGGAGGTACTTTCCATGTCAAATACCAATCTTGATCGCAAGACCTTCCGCTTCCCCGGCTGTGACTTCGGCACGGGTGCGATCTGCGCAAAAGTAGAATTCAGCGGCGCGGAAAACGCGGATCTTGCCACCATCTACGTAGGCGACACCCCCGTAGGCGTTGCAGCGCTCAACAATAAGGACGCGCGCGATATTGCATACTGCAACATTACCAAGTTTGCAGGCGTGCATGACGTCAAGGTGATTGTGGACAGCCACGCAAAGGTTCACTCGATCGAATTTTTGGACACCCCCGCATATAAGCAGGTCACCTATACCCCCGTGCCCGACAGTGCCATCCGTCACATCGACTCGGACACTTGGGAGGCTGTTGACATGCTGGGCAGACCCGTGCTCTCTGTTGAGGACGTTGGCCCCAAGACCGACAGACAGGTGGGTATCTTCTACTGGACATGGCACCAGCAGCATACCAATCTGCGCCCCGTGGACGTTGTCGATACGCTTGACAAGTTCCCTGCTGCCGAGTACCGCCGTGATCACCCCGCATGGGGCGAGGGTCCGTTCCAGTGCTTCTGGCACGAGCCGCTGTACGGCTTCTATCAGGACATTGACCCCTATATCATTCGTCACCATATGTCTATGCTGCATAACGCAGGCGTGGATTTCCTGCTTTTCGACTGCACCAACGGTGCGCTGCTCTGGCGTATGGCTTACGAGCCGCTGTTTGCAGAAATGCGCAAGATGAGAGAGGATGGCGTGGACACCCCCAAGGTAGCGTTCATGCTCAATTTCTGCCCCTGCAAGACCTCCGATTACATGCTGCGCTCGCTTTACCAGAACCTGTACGCGCCCGGTCTTTACTCCGACCTTTGGTACATGCTGGACGGCAAGCCCATGATCATGGGTTACCCCGAATCGCTCCCCGAAAAGGGCTGCTGCGAGGAGGAGACCAAGATGCTAAACGAGATCCGCAATTTCTTCACCTTCCGTCCCGGTCAGCCCGGCTACGGCTGCGGCCCGAGCAGACAGGATCATTGGGGCTGGCTGGAGATCTTCCCGCAGCATAAGTACGGCGCACGCCCCGACGGCTCGTGCGAAATGATGACTGTCGGCGTTGGTCAGAACGCAAACAAGGATCGCATCTGCACCCACTTTAACGATAAGGACACCTTTGGACGCAGCTATACCAAGAAATTCGGTCACAAGCTGCTGGATAAGGAATCCTATAAGTACGGCTACAACATTCAGGAGCAATGGGAAAGAGCGCTTGACATCGGTCCCGATATCGTATTCGTGACCGGTTGGAACGAGTGGATCATGGGTCAGTTCCACGAGCCGTGGCTGAGTGATAACGACTCCACGCAGCTTGCCATGGTTGACCAGTACGACCGCGAGCACAGCCGCGATATTGAGCCCGACCGCGACGGCTATCTTGATACCTACTACCTGCAGCTTTGCTCCAACATCCGACGCTACAAGGGTGCAACCCAGCGTCAGAAGCTGTCCGCACCCAAGACCATTATCATGGACGGCTCGACCGAGCAGTGGGATGACGTTTCCCCGCGCTACGTTTGCGATAAGGGTACCGCCGTGCACCGCGACCACGACGGCTTTAAGGGTACTCACTACACCAACTTCACGGGCAGAAACGACATTGTAGCCGCCAAGGTCGCACGTGACGAGAACAACATCTACTTCTACGTGGAATGCGCCGAGGACATCACCGAGCCGACCGAGAACGGCTGGATGACGCTCTTTATCGACACCGACCGCGTCAAGTCCAACGGCTGGGAGGGTTATGACTTTATAGTCAACCGCCAAGCTCCCAAGGACGGCAAGACCGCGATTGAGAGATACGTGCGCACGGTAGACCCCAAGAGCTTTACTTGGGAAAAGGTTGCGGACGCAGAAATTGCCGTAAACGGCAAGACGCTGACCCTGTCCGTGCCGAGAACCGCCCTTGGCGTACTGCCGCCTCTCTGCTTTGAGTTCAAGTGGAGCGACAACATGCAAGAGCCCAACATCATGGACTTCTACGTCAACGGTGATACCGCACCCATCGGCAGATTTAATTATCTGTACCGCGAATATTAAAGCAAAATTTCATGCGACCTGTGAAATTTCACAGGTCGCTTCCCTTTTTTGCGAAAAAAGCAGCACACATGGGGCGTTTTGCGCATATAATGACAACAGAAAAAATAAAACAAAAATTTCCTCAAAAAAGACTTGACAAAGCCAAAGTGATGTGCTATAATAATCGGGTCAACGAAATACGGCGTCATGGCCAAGCGGTAAGGCAAAGGTCTGCAACACCTCTATCCCCGGTTCGATT
>JAZOLE010000042.1:0-3573 GCA_045652835.1 Eubacteriales bacterium
CGCGAACGGGATAGTAGATGATCAGATGGGGGTCGACCATCTTGGATTCATCAAACGCCTTGGTTCTCATAGCCTCGCCCTCTGCCACGAACACGCGGTTGCGGCTGTTGACGCTTCTGCCCATGATGAAATATGCGGTGACTGCCTTTTTGCCGTCAGCCGACTTGCCGATGATAATGCCTCTGCCGTGATAAGCAAGAGAGCCCAGCTCATTTGCGATGGTATTTACCTTCATGTTTGTTCTCCTTACAAAATATTTCGTTTGGCGGGCGATTCGTGAATCGCCCCTACGGGGTTTATCGCGGGCGGATATGGAATCCGCCCCTACGGGGATTATTGGATATAAACTCTATCGTTTTCTACTTTCAATTTGCCTTGGCAGTACAGGCTGACAGCCTCGGGAAGAATCTTCCACTCTGCCTCGGTCATAATGCGCTTCTGCAAGCTCTCGGGGGTATCGTCATCCTTGACCTCGACCGCCTTTTGCAGAATGATGGGGCCTGCGTCACACTCGGGGGTGACGAAATGCACGGTTGCGCCCGAAACCTTAACGCCCTTGGCAAGTGCAGCCTCGTGCACGTGCAAGCCGTAAAAGCCCTTGCCGCAGAAGGACGGGATGAGCGCGGGATGTACGTTGATAACGCGATTGGGATACTGCTTGTAAAACGCCTCACCCAAAATGATCATAAATCCTGCCAGCACGACAAGGTCAATACTCTCTGCCACCAGTACCTCGACCAAAGCCTCGGTATACGCATCCGCATCGGCATATTCCTTTCTTGCAAGCACCTTACCTTGTATACCTGCGTTGGCTGCGCGCTCCAGTGCATACACACCGGGCTTGGAAGCCAGCACCAGCGCAATCTCGCCGCCGCCAAGCTCTCCGCGTCCCTGCGCATCAATCAGCGCCTGCAGATTTGTGCCGCCGCCCGAAACAAGCACGGCAATACGGGTGTTATTTTGCTTCATTGCTCTTTCCCTTTCCCAGTCGCACAAGCACGGGCAGCAACCAGCCGCCAAGCGTGTTACCCACGACTGCAACCAAGATGAACAGAATACTCATAGGCTTAAAGCCTGCAAGAGAGGCAAGCGTGAAATAATACACATCCGCCACCGAGTGCTCAAAGCCGCACAGAATAAAGGTGGGAATGCAGAACACAATGCCAAGCAGCGTGCCCTTGGCGCCATAGGTCTTGACCGCTGCATACATCAGCACACCGCAGAACACAGCCGCCACCAAGCCCCTGAGCATACCGCCCTCCAGCTTTGCGTCGCATGCCTTTTTAGCCGTTTCGATCAGCGCAGGCTTACATACAGCCGCGCCAAGTGCTGTCAGCGCAGCACCGATGGCGTTGCCGGCAAAACCGACGGGCAGCGCGATTGCGCTTTGCTTATCCGGCTTTTCGATAAACAAGCCGATCTTGCCCGTATACAGGTAAAAGCCCATCAGGCAAATGCAAAGCAGCGCAACAGAAAACAGTACCGCGCCAACCACTTTGCTCTCGCAGGACAGATACACCGTGCCGCCAATGCCGACCAACATTCCCGAGGCAATACCGCCCCAAAATGCACTTCTTAACATAATTCGATCTTTTCCTCGCCTGCGACGATCTTACCGATCACGTAAGCCTGCTCACCGTGTGCGGTCAGGATCTCGATCGCCTCGTCAACCTGCTCTGCGGGTACGACAACGCTCATGCCAACGCCCATGTTGTAGGTGTTGAACATATCTCTCTGGCAAACGTTGCCGGTCTTAGCCAGCAGATCGAAGATAGGCAGCACGCGAACAGACGCGCGGTCGATCTTTGCGCAAAGGCCGTCCGGAATGCTTCTCGGAATATTCTCATAGAAGCCACCGCCCGTGATGTGGGAGATGCCCTTAACGTCTACCTTTTCAAGCAGCGCGAGAATCGACTTTACGTAAATCTTGGTGGGAGTCAGCAAAGTTTCTGCAATGCTCTTGCCGCCAAGTGCCTCGCAGGGCACGTACAGAGAATCGGGGTTGTTATCGATATCAAACACCTTACGGCACAGAGAGAAGCCGTTGGAGTGAACGCCGCTGGATGCCAGCGCGATGACTACGTCGCCCTCTTTCATACGGGTGTTGTCCAGAATCTTCTTCTTGTCTACGATACCCACAGCAAAGCCTGCAAGGACATATTCGTCAACAGGCATCAGACCGGGATGCTCGGCAGTCTCGCCACCGATCAGTGCAGCGCCCGACTGTACACAGCCCTCGGCAACGCCTGCAACGATAGCAGCGATCTTTTCGGGTACGTTCTTGCCGCACGCGATGTAGTCAAGGAAGAACAGAGGCTTTGCGCCTACGCAGATGATGTCGTTGACGCACATAGCAACCGCATCGATACCGATGGTGTCATGCTTGTCCATCAAAATCGCCATCTTAACCTTGGTGCCGCAGCCGTCCGTGCCCGAAACCAGCACAGGCTCTTCCATGCCGGCAATCGGCAAGCCAAAGCAGCCGCCAAAGCCGCCAACGTCATCCAGGCACCCCTCGTTCTTGGTGCGTGCGATGTGCTTTTTCATAAGTTCTACGGCCTTGTAGCCTGCTGTAATGTCTACGCCTGCTGCAGCGTAGCTATCAGATCTGGAGTTAGAATGCATGATGTTGATTCCTTTCAGTAAATATTTGAAGTTGAAATGTCTTTTAATTTATGATTCCTTGCCGTTCCAGCAATAGGTGCAAAGCTGCTCGGGCGGCAGGCCGATCGCCTTGACCACGCCCTCAAGCGATTGGAATTCCAGCGATGCAAAGCCAAACTTATCGCAAATGCTCTTGCGCAGTGCTCTGCCGCGCTCGGTGTTGCCGTCGCTGTATTCGTCTAAATACTTAAAGCCTTCGGTTCCCTCCAGCTCCACAATCGTGCGGCGGGTGATCAGCTCCATGTCTCCCGTGGAGCGAGTGAAGTTGAGATACTTGCAGCCGTACATGATAGGCGGACAAGCCGAGCGCATGTGCACCTCCAAGGCACCGTTGGAATACAGGAAATCCACGGTCTCTTTGAGCTGCGTGCCGCGCACGATCGAGTCATCCACGAACAAGAGCTTTTTGTTTTGGATCAGCTCCTTGACCGGGATCTGCTTCATGCGCGCAACCTTGGCGCGGTCGGATTGCTTTTGCGGAGTAAAGCTGCGCGACCAGGTGGGGGTGTATTTGATAAACGCGCGAGCATAATGCGTACCGCTCTCGTTCGCGTATCCGATCGCGTGCGGGATACCGCTATCCGGCATGCCGCAGACGTAATCGAGATCGCCCACCGCTTCTTTCTCTTTATCGTTTTGTGCCATCAGGGCACCGTTTCGGTAACGCATCGCCTCCACGTTGACACCGCCATAAGCGGCGGTGGATTAGCCGTAATAGGTCCACAATAAAGAAGAGATGCGTTTCCTTTTGCCAGGCTCAGCCAACACGGTCATGGAATCAGGGGTGAGTTCCACAATCTCGCCGGGGCCGAGTTCTTTTTCAATCTCAAACCCGAGTTTTTCCGCCGCGTAAGACTCGAAGGTAGCGCAGTAGCCATCCTCACCCTTGCCGATCAGAACCGGCAGACG
>JAZOLE010000043.1:0-20520 GCA_045652835.1 Eubacteriales bacterium
CGTGCCGTGGGTGTTGGCGAGGCAGAGGCTCTGCAAAAGGGACTTGCCATGACGCTCAAGGGTGCCGAGGACGCACTTGCCAAGATGGGCGTTACCGCTTTTGGTGAGAAGGGCGAGACCTTTGATCCCGAAAAGCACAACGCAGTCATGCATATCGAAGATGAGCAATACGGTGAAGGCGAGATCACCGAGGTTTATCAAAAGGGCTATGCAAAGGGCGATAAGATTCTGCGCTTTGCCATGGTCATCGTCGCAAACTAATTTTTGAAATCTATTGAACACCATATATTAAGGAGGAATAATCATTATGGGAAAGATCATCGGTATAGATTTAGGTACAACAAACTCTTGCGTAGCAGTATTTGAGGGCTCCGAGCCCATCGTTATCCCCAATCCCGAAGGAAGCAGAACCACCCCTTCGGTAGTTGCATTCTCCAAGGCAGGTGAGAGAATGGTCGGTCAGGTTGCAAAGCGTCAGGCAATTACCAACCCCGACAGAACCGTGATCTCTATCAAGAGAGAAATGGGCTCTGCTTATAAGACCAACATCGACGGCAAGGCATACACCCCTCAGGAGATCTCCGCAATGATCCTGCAGAAGCTCAAGGCTGACGCAGAGAGCTACCTTGGCACTACCGTTACCGAGGCAGTTATCACCGTACCCGCATACTTCTCTGACGCACAGCGTCAGGCAACCAAGGATGCAGGTAAGATCGCGGGTCTGGACGTTAAGAGAATCATCAACGAGCCCACCGCAGCAGCTCTTGCATACGGCATGGACAAGGAGCTTGAGCAGAAGATCATGGTATTCGACCTTGGCGGCGGTACCTTCGACGTATCCATTCTCGAGATTTCGGATGGCGTATTTGAGGTTCTTGCAACCAACGGCGACACCAAGCTGGGTGGCGACGACTTCGACCAGAGAATCATCGACTGGATGGCTGATAAGTTCCAGCGCGAGAACGGCGTAGACCTGCGCAAGGACAAGATGGTGCTGCAGAGACTGAAGGACGCAGCAGAGAAGGCAAAGATCGAGCTTTCCGGTATGATGAGCGCAGACATCAATCTGCCTTTCATTACCGCAACCAGCGCAGGCCCCTTGCACTTTGAGGCAACCCTTACCCGTGCTGAGTTCGACCGCATCACCGCTGACTTGGTTGACCGCGCTATGGTTCCCACCAAGAAGGCGCTGGCTGATGCAGGCCTGAGCGTTTCTCAGATCGACAAGTGCCTGCTTGTAGGCGGTTCTACCAGAATTCCCGCTGTACAGGAAGCAGTTAAGAAGTTCATCGGCAAGGAGCCCTTCAAGGGCATCAACCCCGACGAATGCGTAGCAATCGGTGCTGCAATTCAGGGCGGCGTACTGGGTGGCGAGGTCAAGGACCTGCTGCTCCTGGACGTAACCCCTCTGTCCTTGGGTATTGAGACCATGGGCGGCGTATTCAACCGCATCATTGACAGAAACACCACCATCCCCGTAAAGAAGAGCCAGATCTACTCCACCGCAGCTGACGGTCAGACCTCTGTTGAGATCCACGTGCTGCAGGGCGAGAGAGAAATGGCACAGTATAACACCACCCTTGGCAGATTCATTCTGGACGGCATTGCTCCCGCTCCCCGCGGTGTGCCCCAGATCGAGGTTACCTTTGACATTGACGCAAACGGCATCGTAAACGTTACCGCAAAGGATAAGGGTACCGGCAAGGAGCAGCATATCGTGATCACTTCTTCGACCAACATGTCTCAGGAGGACATCGATAAGGCAGTTCGCGAGGCTGAAAAGTTTGCTGAAGAGGACAAGAAGCAGAAGGAAGCCGTTGACGTACGCAACCACGCAGAGTCCATGGTATTCCAGATGGAAAAGACGCTTGGTGAGGTAGAGGGCAAGGTCAGCGCAGAGGCGATCAACGAGGCTCGCGCAGGCATTGAAAAGCTCAAGGAGACCCTGAAGGGCAGCGACACCGCAGCTATCAAGGCAGATACCGAGGCTTGCGAAAAGGCATTCTACAAGGTTTCCGAGGAGCTGTACCGTCAGCAGGGCGCACAGGGTGGCGACCAGGCACAGGGCGGCAACTACAACGCAGGTGACGGCACCTACTACGACGCAAACTACGAGGATAACTCCAACAAGTAATACACGACGGGCTGCCGCAAATTGCGGCAGCCCCGTAACAGGTTATAAAGGATATTTAAGATGGCAGACAAAAGAGATTATTACGAGGTGCTTGGCGTTGATAAAAACGCAAGCGATGCCGAGATCAAAAAGGCATACCGCGTGCTGGCAAAGAAGTACCACCCCGATATGAACCCCGGAAATGCCGAGGCTGAGGCAAAGTTCAAGGAGGCAAACGAGGCTTACGAGGTGCTTTCCGACAGCGAGAAGAAGGCGAAATACGACCAGTTCGGTCATGCAGCCTTTGATCAGAGCTCGGGCTTTGGCGGCGGCTACGGCGGCGGATTTACCGACTTTGGCGATATCGGTGATATTTTCGGCTCGTTCTTTGGCGGTGCGTTCGGTGGCGGCGGACAAAAGCGACGCAACGGACCGCAGCGCGGTGACGATATCCAGATCCGCGTCTCTCTCTCGTTTGAGGAGGCGGCATTCGGTACGAAAAAGACCATTACCTATACAAGACTGCGCAAGTGTCCCGATTGCGGCGGTAACGGCAGCGAGGGGGGACTTGCCCCCGAGACCTGTTCTGCATGTCGCGGTACGGGTCAGGTGCGCACTGTACACAATATGGGCGGCATGCAGTTCCAGTCCACGGGCACTTGTGAGAGATGCCGCGGCACGGGTAAGATCATCAAAAATCCCTGTACGCGCTGCAAGGGCGCAGGCATGGACCGCGAGAACAAGAATCTGAGCGTTGATATTCCCGCAGGTATTGACCATGGCGAGAAGATTGCGCTGCGCTCTCAGGGCTGTGACGGCAAAAACGGTGGACCTGCAGGCGATTTGATCATGCAGATCAGCGTCGCGCCGCACAAGATCTTCAAGCGTGACGGCTCGCATATCTATTGCGACGTGCCGATCACGGTATCCGAGGCTGTGCTGGGCGCGGAGATTGAGATTCCCACGCTGGAGGGCTCTCAGAAATTCGAGCTGCCCGAGGGCACGCAGTCGGGCACGTCCTTTACGCTGCGCGGCAAGGGCATTCCCAATCTGGGTAACGGCTCGCGCAGGGGAGATTTGATCTTTACGGTTGTTGTAGAGATTCCCACGGGGCTTTCCGCAAAGCAAAAGGATGCCATGCGCGCGTTCGCAGAGTCTTGCGGTGAGAGCAACTACAAAAAGAAAAAGAACTTTTTCAAGAAGGGTAAATGAGTATGGTAGATAAGGATTACGTTTGCGAGGACTGGGGCGAGACTACCCAGTGGACGCAGATTCGCGTGACTGTCAAGCTGGAGCAGCTTGACGCGCTTGTCGCGGTCATGAGCATGATCAACAACAATCTTATGATCGAGGACTACAGCGACATCGATCTCAAGACCTGCTACGGCGACCTGATCGACGAAAGCATTCTCAATGCGGACAAGACCATCGCGTCTGTGTCGGTCTATCTGCCCGTAGAGCGCGATATCCGCGAGGACGTGGAGTTCTTGCGCGAAATGCTTGCAAAGGACGGCATTGAGGGCGAGATCAAGATGATCGGTCTGAACGAAGAGGACTGGGCAAACGCGTGGAAGGCATATTATAAGCCGATCAAGATTGGTCAGCGTATGGTTATCGTGCCCGCATGGGAAAAGTACGAGGCCGCCGAGGGTGAGCTGATCGTACGTATGGATCCCGGTATGGCATTTGGTACGGGTACGCACGAAACTACGCGCCTTGTCATCGGTCTTTTGGAAAAATACACTACTCCCGGTGTACGCATGCTGGACGTTGGAACGGGCAGCGGCATTCTTGCCATTTGTGCATCCAAGCTGGGTGCAGGGGAGTGCAAGGCGTATGATATCGACCCCATGTCGGTACGTGTCGCACGTGAAAACATCAAGGATTCGGGACTTACCAACATCACTTGTGACCAGTCCGACCTGCTTCGCTCGGTGGATCTGGATGGCGGCAAGTACGGCTTGGTATGCGCCAATATCGTAGCGGACATCATCATTCGTATGACGCCCGACGTGCATAAGTACATTGCAGACGATGGCGTGTTGCTGGCGTCCGGTATCATTATGGAACGCAGCAGCGACGTGGTCAACTGCTTTGAGGCACACGGCTTTGAGATCGTGGAGCGTGCCGAGGAAAACGGCTGGTGCGCACTGGCGGTCAAGCTGAGAAAATGATCGAATATACGCTGATCCGCTCAAGCCGCAAAACGGTTGGGCTGCAGATCAAGGACGGAAAGGTGATCGTGCGCGCACCGCGCAGATTGCCCAAGGCAGCGATCAATGCCTTTGTTCTTAAGCATGCGGATTGGATCAAGGCGCATCTTGCCAAGGCAAAAGCGGCAGAAAACGCGCCAAAGCTGACCGAGGGCGAGCTTGCAGAGCTTGCAAAAAATGCAAAACAGGTCATTCCTGCACGTGTTGCATATTATGCGAGCTTGCTTGGCGTTGAGTACGGGCGCATTACCATTCGCACGCAAAAAACGCGCTGGGGCAGCTGCTCCTCGCAAGGCAATTTGAATTTCAATTGCCTTTTGATGCTTGCACCGCCCGAGGTGCTGGACAGCGTAGTGGTGCACGAGCTTTGTCACCGCAAGCACATGAACCATTCAAGCGCGTTTTATGCCGAGATCGCGCGCGTCATGCCCGATTATAAGGTGCGACACGCGTGGCTTAAGCAAAACGGCGCTGCACTGATGGCAAGAGCGCATGGGAATTGAATACGGAATTGCAAAAGAAAAGCATATAGTAGGGGCGATTCACGAATCGCCCGTATCATGCAAAATCGCAATAGAAAAAGCCGCTCGACCGAGCGGCTTTTCTGCGATTTAGTCAAAGAAAGCAATATCTAAATGTACTTTTTGCGAGGAAGGATTGTATGAAGAACTGATTAGCTGGGCGCCGGAGCACATGGATGCCGTCAGTTTGGAGTCGTAAAAAAGAAGCGATTTGTCTTGCAAGGACATCGAAAGCGAATCCGAAGAATAATAATATACAAATTCTATTGCCACGCGGTGATGAATTGCCAGTTTGCAGCCGCAATACAGCGCATTGGCATATTTTGTGAATTTTTGATATTTTGGCAGAGCCAACTCCGCCTCAACGTGCTCCCAGGCACGCTCCAAAAGATGTGCTTCATCAGCATGAGCGTCGATTTTGGAATCGGAAAAGTCTGCGCGAAAAAGCAACTCCTGATAATCAAAAAAAGAGCAATGCATAGCGTCCTCCTCCAAAATAAAAAGTGCGCAGCCGAAGCTACGCACTGAAAAATGGTAGCTCCAATTGCTGCGACACAAGTATTTTCGAATAGCTGCAAGTACAAGACCAAAGCATACGAAAATGGAGCGTACATTTTTACCTATGGTAAAAACGTACACTTTGAAATCATGTACTTGAGGCAGTGCCCGCTATTAACTTGTGTCGCAAATACATTATAGCACATCCGGTAGGTGTTGTAAACACTTTTTTTGAATTTTTACATATAATCATGATCAAGAATTTTAGGGGAAGTCTCAACGCTTATTCAAGTAAAGAGAGCAAATCGGTTCAACCCCGAACTGCTCTCTCTTTTCCGTTCGTTTCAATTTGCATAGCTGACGAGCCGTGTGCACCGTTAGCGTAGTATAAAGGACCGTCGAGGACGCCTGTCCCTACAAGATGTTCATTGTGCAGGGGCGGGCGATCGCTGATCGCCCCTACGAGTGTTTGTGTTGATATTTCGCAATGATTTTTTGGGTGCTGTAGGGGCGATTCAAGAATCGCCCGTATCATGCAAAATCGCAATAGAAAAAGCCGCTCGGTTGAGCGGCTTTTTTTGTATAGAATTATACCTTTTCCTCTGCCTGTGCGTTTATCTTTTGCACAATGCGGTAGTACTCGAAGAACTTATAAATGTTGTTGCCATCGGGGGCGGTCATTTCGCAATAGGTCTTGCCAAAGCTGAACAAGAGGAAGCGTCTGCCGCGCATGGCAAGCTCGGTGACGTCCGAGAAGGGCACGAACATCTCGCCGCATCGAATACCCTCGGCATTCATGATAAAGCGACCCTCGGCAAGCGTTTGCTCCTCGTGGTTTTCCACGGTGTAAATTCTTGCGTTTTCGGCAAAGATCTCGGCACCGCTTTGCACCATAGCCTCTGCCGCTGCACTTTGTCTTGCGGCAAGAGCGGTCAGGGTGTTGTCGGGCGCACCGTGCAGGTAACCGAACGCGTCGTATGTAAAGAAGCCGTCGCAAGACGTGCAGCTCACGCGATCACCCTTGGAGCGCATGGTGTCTACCTTGCCGCAGAAGGGGCATACGTAAAGCAGATTCTCCATGCTCTCGGCAAGTCGCTTGCCCTTGTATTTACGGGGCTTTTGCGCCTGTCGTGCATAAGCGTCCTCGTAAAGATCCTCGCGAATGATGCGGTTGACCTCATCCTCGCTCATAGCAGCGATCTGCTCGGCAGTGTATACGTTTACGGGCTCACCGTGCACGTAGCCTCTGCGCGTGTTTTTGGTGCTCCACATGGGGCTTGCAAAGTAGCCGCCCGAAAGACGGTAGGTGACAAGACCGCAGCGTGCAGCCTTGACAAGACCGCCCGTGGTGGGGGCGATGGTGCAGGTCAAGCCGTCCCAGGAGCGCACACCCTCGGCAAACATGCACACGTTTGCACCCTTGCGCACCTTGCGCAAAATGTCAATGATAGCGGATGCCGCCGTAGTGCCTTTCTTGCGCAGAATGGGCGCGAGCAGGTAATTGACCAGCTTGTAGCCGCGCTTCCAGCGCGCGATGTGCTCACTTGCCACAAAGTACATCTGGCGAGGGAAGGAGCAGCCTACGAACAAGGGGTCAAAATCGGTGACGTGGTTGGACAGCACGATGTAGTGATCGGGCAAGTTTTTTGCGGTTTTATAGGTGTATCCGAATTTGATTCTGCAGAACACGGATACGGGGAAGCGCAAAAGCTTCCAGAATAGATTGAGTCGTTTTTGCACGGAAATTGTCCTCCGTAAAATTTTTTTAGGAATCGATCGAAGAGTTGACGTAAAAATGCTCCCGCGCGGGGCAGGAGCATTGATTTTGCAGTGTGATTATGCAGACTGCGCACGCTTAAGCTCGTGCTCCAGCCAGATAAGCCCCATGCTGAAGGCATCGTGCAAGCCGTCCTTCTGACCCTGCTTGATGATCTTGGTGGGATCCTTGGAGTCCAGCACCTGAATCAGTATCTTGCCGGGCACCTCGTCGCCCTTTTCGTTTTTGACGTAGGACATGATCTCGAGAATGAGAATGCAGCTCTCGTTCATGTCGCCGTAGCAAATGGTGTTGCCCTCGCGAACCAAAGGCTTGTCTTTATAATAAAGGTATTCGCCGCCCACTTGAGCGCGTGTTTCGTTTGCCATGATGTGACCTCCTTGAAAATCTATATAAATAGACAATTATATACTATCCAAATTATTATACCACTAAAAATCCCTTGCGTCAAGGCATTTCATAAAAAATTCACTCAAAGTGCCATATAAGGCGAAAAACGCTTGAAAAATCCGCTGCTTTGGGGCTTTTGCATAGCAAGCGTATAGAGTGCGTCGGCGCGGTCGGTCAGCTCACGCTGTCTGCAATCGGGTGCGTCGGCAGGCTTGATGACCGTGGGAACGGGGCTATTTCGGCGCAGTCCGGCAAGTATCTGTCTGCCTTTGGCGTTTGCACCAAGCACCGTAAAGTACTCGGGCGTGCGGCGCAGGTCCTGCTCGGTCACGCCAAGAGCTGCGTACAGCACAGCACGGCGCACGTGCGCATCGGGCAGGGATTTATGCGATACAAGCGCGTAAAGCTCGTCAAGATCGGTTGCGTTTTGCGCAGCGTCGGCAATGCGTGCGCCAAGTCCCGAGGTGCAAAGCGCGGCACGCTCGATCTGATCGCGCGGCATGGTGCGCAAAATGGCAAGCAGCGCGGTTCCGTATGCTTGCCTATCTCCAAGCAGCTCGTCTTTTTCGTGCGCGCGACAGAGCGCGTCAAAACCAGGGGCGGGCAGATGGTCGCGCAGGGCATCAAAACCGTTTTCGCGCCAAAGCTTGCGCAAGGCGGTCGCGCTGGGATAGCCCTCGGTCAGCGTCTGTGCATTGTAATCAGCTCCCGTGCGGCGCGTGCAGAGCGGTGTGATATCGTAATTGCCAGCCATGATCGCCTTGCAGTAGGCAAGACCCAACAGATCGTTGGAAAGCGTGCTGACGTCATCGCCCGCAATCTGTGAGAGTGCCTTGGCGTAGGCGGCAGCCGTGCCTATATTGGTCTTGATCAGCGCATCGTACAGTGCTTTGAAATCGGGGGAAAGAGAAGCGGCAGCCAAAGCCTTCAGGCGGTCAATATCTCCGCTCTCGCTGCCGAAGAACAGCGCGTCACAGCCGAATGCGTCCGCAGCGGCAACACCGCCACAAGCGAAAAATTCGGCACTGCCTGTGCAGTAAGGGAAGGGCAGCTCAATCACAAGATCCGCACCGCAGCGGATTGCAGCCTCGGCACGCGCATACTTGTGCGCCATGGCAGGCTCCGCCCTTTGCGTAAAATTGCCGCTCATGATGCAAACGATCTCGTCAGCCCCCGCACTTCTCGCGCAGTCCAGGTGATATGCGTGCCCGCCGTGCAGCGGATTGTATTCACAAACAATGCCAAAGCGTGCCATAAAATGCTCCTTTCCCGTACTTTCTTTGGTCAGTATATCACGCAATTGCGGATATGTCAAGCAAAGGCTTGGAAGAAAGTGAAAAAAATGCACCAAATCTAAAAAAACTCTTGACAAATCGCGTAAGAGCGGTTATAATATTTACTGTCGCTTTTTATGTCGTTTGCAAGGAGGTTATATATTATGATTCTTGATATGGGCCCCATGCTGCGCGGAGAGGTGGATACGCTGGCTGTGGACTATACGGTCAAGCCCGAGCCGCTTTCGGGTGTAGAGTTCACTGCGGATGCGCACGTGGTCGGTCAGGTGACCGATACGGGCGGATACATGCGTTTGGTGCTGGAGGCGGATATGCCTTACAAGACCATCTGCGCAAGATGCCTTGATACGGTAGAGGGCGTTTATACGGTTTGCTTTGAGCGTACCGTAGCAGAGGAAAGCTCCTTGTCGCAGGAGCAGATCGACGATAACGTGGATGAGTACATCATCATTCGCGAGGGTCAGCTTGATATTGACGAGCAGCTGGTGGAGGAAATGATCCTGTCTTTCCCGACCAAGTTTGTATGCTCCGATGATTGTCCCGGGCTTTGCCCCAAGTGCGGCAAACAGCTCAAGCACGGAAAGTGCGGATGCTCCACGCGCGAGGTCGATCCCAGACTTGCAGTACTTGCAAAACTGCTTGAGGAAAGCGACGAATAAGTTTGAATGTAACCGTGAATCGGTAACAGATATAAGATTATAAAAAATTTTGACATAATGCGGTGTACGGTATTAAGCCTATTGTACACCAAAGAGGAGGTGTAATTATGGCAGTACCGAAGAGAAAGGTATCCAAGGCACGCAGAGACAAGAGAAGATCTAACAACTCCAAGCTCGCTATGCCCGGTATGGTAAAGTGCTCCAATCCCGAATGCAATGAAATGGTATTGGCACATCGTGTTTGCAAGACTTGCGGTTTCTATGGCGGCAAGCAGGTAATCACCCTGAAGCAGAAGGAAGACTAATCCTTTTTACCATCACAAAACCACACAAAAGGATTCATCGACGCACAGCGGGGTGAATCCTTTTGTGGCATTATCAGGAGAATTTATGAAATATTTGAAATATATCGCCCTGCTTTTTGCCTTGCTGATGCTTTGCGCATGCAGCTCGGTGCAGAGCATGCTGGAGGGAGAAACGGCTGATCTGACCCCGCCTGCCAAGGATACGGTGGATCTTGACGATATTCCCGATTATCTTGCCATGCCGCTTAGCGATTACGTTACGCTTGGCGCATATACCGGCTTGACTGTCAAGATTGATCCCGTGAGTGTGACCGATGCACAGGTCAACGAGGCAATCGAGGGCATTAAAACGCTCAACGGGCTGTATCAGAAGATCACCGACCGTGCCGCCAAATGGGGCGACGTGCTGTGCGTTTCCTATACCGCTATGACCTCGGACGGAGGCACGGGCGTCAGTGAGACGAACGTGGAGATCGCGCTGGCAGAGGATAGCACCTATCCCGCAGACTTTGTACAAAGGCTGGTCGGAGCACCCTGTAACATCCCCGTAGCCGTGACTGTGGAGGATGAGGACGGTGTGCTGACCACCTATACCGTCACCGTTTCGTATATCAAGGGCGAATATGCCGAGCTGACCGATGCGTTTGTGACCGAATATTCGGGCGGCGCATGCACCAAGGCGGATGAATTTTTCGCTTACTATAAGGAGCAGCTGTTCAACGAGCTGTATTATCAGACGGTATATGACGCGCTGTGGAATGCTTGCGAAGCCAATTGCAAGGCGGAGATCGTACCGGACGAGGCTGTGAGCTATTATCTGAAATCTATGGAGAGCTATTACCGCCGTATGGCAAGCGCAAACGGCGTGACCTACGAGGCGGTGCTGGCTGCCTTTGATCTGGACGAGATTAAGATGATGAATTTGTCCTACGGATATGCAGAGAAGGATATGATCTTTTACGCTATGATTGCCGACGCGGGCTTGCAGATCTCCGAGCAGCAGTATGCCGATGCGCTTTTGGAGTATGCTACCAAGTATTATGATAACTATGCCGCAGGCGTAGGCAAGGGCAGCGGACAGGGCGGTAAGGTGACCGTTGAGGACGTTGCGGCATACCTCGGCACCCAGCAGCCCAACGTTATCAAGGAGCTTTGCTACGACAAGCTGCTTTACGATTACCTTTACGAAAACAATAAGATCATCATGGGCGAAGTGCCTATGAATTGAATGAAAAAAACCATCACCCATTCTCTCTGCATTCTTAGCGGAGAATTAGCAGCACGAAAACTTCGGCAGAGAACTTGTTTTCTCTGCCGATTTGTGTTATAATGGTGCTAACAAAAAGCCTCCCTCCGAGAGGGAGGGGGACTGCGTTAGCGGTGGAGGGAGCCTTAAGCTGCGCGCAACCTTAGGGGAGTGGGCTTTGCCCTATGCCTTTGTAATACAAAGGGAAACTTGCCATAAAGAGTAGATAATTACCGAGGTGAAATATGTTTGATATCACAGTTGACCATCTTTTTGAGGTTTATAAGCAACTTGAAGGCAGATCAGATTTGGTTATGACTACAACTTCTGTCTTAAATGCAGAAGTTCATGACGAATTTACTATTGATTGCCCTATTATTGTTTGCAAGGCTCATGATAAAATCTTATATTTATATGTGTATGAGGAAATGTTTATACTGGATGTTATGGACAACACGCGAACAAAGGGAACTCATTGGCATCCAAATAATGTGGAATATGCAGTATATGATATAGAGGAATTTATGAACGGAAAAGCGGATTATAAAATGCAGCCTTTCATACAAGGTTAATTATTGGAATTTTGGAACAGAAACACCCCGACAGACTATTAAAAAATCTGTCGGGGCGAATTATTTGGTTACTGCGGAGCAAATTTGCGCCATATAAGCAAACTGATTGTGATTTCTCCAATAAGAGCATCACGCTTCGGGGTGATGTTTTTTCTATATGGGAAAAATAGCTCTTCGAATCGGGCGGGCGATTCTTGAATCGCCCCTACGTTTTTTGTTTTGGTTTTGGATGTGCAAGCCTTCGGTATAAACACTTGTAGGGGCGATCATTGATCGCCCGTTTTTGACATAAAGAACTTATTTACTTTGCGGAAAACACCACCTTTCCGTCCTTTACGCTTGCAGTGACGTTTTCTTCCGCCTTGATCTGTTCCTCTAAAAGTGCGGTTGCAAATGCGTCCTCGACCTGCTCTGTAATCACGTGACGCAGCTCTCTTGCGCCCTTTTCGGGGGCGTAGCCGATCTCGGCGATCCACGCGGCAACGCCTGCATCAAATTCCAGCGTGATTCCAAGGGAGCGTGCGCGCGCTGCTACCTCGTCCAGCATGGTCTGCGCGATGCGCACGGCGTGCTCGCGCGAAAGATCGGAAAATACGATCACCTTATCCACTCTGCCGAGAAATTCGGCAGGGAACAGCTCGCGCAAAGCTGAGCGCATCTGTTCGTCTGCCATGGTCTGTTCGCTTGCCGAAAAGCCGATGCTGCGACTGCGCTTGCCAGCGCCCGCATTGCTGGTCATGATAATGACCGTGTTGGAAAAATCCACGCGCCGCCCTTGAGAATCGCGCAAAGCACCGTCGTCCAATACCTGCAAAAGCAGATGGAACACGTCGGGGTGCGCCTTTTCGATCTCATCAAACAGCAGCACGCTGTAGGGTGCGCGCCGCACGCGTTCGGTCAGCTGCCCCCCCTCCTCAAATCCTACGTAACCCGGGGGAGAGCCGATCAGCTTGGATATGCTGTGCTTTTCCATATATTCGGACATATCAAGGCGGATCATGGCTTGATCCGTGCCGAACAGCGCATGCGCCAGCGCCTTGCACATCAGGGTTTTGCCCACGCCCGTGTGCCCAAGGAAAACAAAAGACCCTATTGGCCGTCCTGCTTGCTTCATGCCTGTCCTACCGCGCTTGATGGCAGCCGCAACCGCTTGCGCTGCCTGCTCCTGACCGATCACGCGCGTGCAAAGCTCTTGCTCCAAGCCCAGCAATCGCTCTCTTTCGGAGCGCAAAAGTCCCGTTACAGGGATCTGCGTCCATTGCGTAACTACCTCTGCAATCTCTCGCTCGGTCACGGTGGGGGTATTGCGAAACACGTCCTCATGCAGCCCCGATTGCAGTCGCGCCAGCTGCCCCTGCAGGTCGATCTCACGCTCACGCACCTTGGCAGCGCGTGCAAAATCCTGCTCGGTCACAGCCTGCTCCTTTTGTGTTGCAAGCTCTGTAAGCTGTGCTTGCAGCGCTTTGATCTCGGGGGAAGCCTTGCATAGTGAGAGTCGCAGCCGCGCTGCCGCCTCGTCTACAAGGTCAATTGCCTTGTCGGGCAAAAATCTGTCTGTGATATACCGCTGCGACATGCTTACGGCAGCCTCCAGCGCGTCATCCGAGATGGCAAGCGCGTGATGCTGCTCGTAGCGCGGGCGCAACCCCTTAAGGATATCCAAGGTCTGCTCGGCACTCGGCTCTTTGACCAGCACCGCCTGAAATCTGCGCTCCAGCGCAGCGTCCTTTTCGATATAACGGCGGTATTCCGATAGTGTAGTCGCACCAATGACCTGCATTTCACCGCGTGCAAGCGCGGGCTTGATGATGTTTGCCGCGTCCACCGCACCCTCGGCAGCCCCTGCGCCGATGATGGTGTGGATCTCGTCGATAAAGAGAATGATATCGGGATCGGACGAGGCACGCTGCAGCACCGCCTTGAATCGCTCTTCAAATTCACCGCGGTATTTCGCGCCCGCGATCATGGAAGCAAGATCAAGAGAGATGATCTGCTTGTGCAAAAGGTTATCGGGCACCTCGCCTGCTGCAATGCGCTGCGCCAAGCCCTCCACTACGGCGGTCTTGCCCACGCCAGGCTCACCAATCAGGCAAGGGTTGTTTTTTTGCTTGCGTGAGAGGATCTGGATCACGCGTGCGCTCTCCTCGTCACGCCCGATCACGGGGTCGGGTGCGCCTGTTTTGGCAATGGCGGTCAAATCTTTGCCGTATCCTTGCAGCACGCCCTCCTGCTTATCCTTGCTTTTGGCTTGCTTGCCGCCTTTTCTTGCGCTGTTCATGAAGTTCCGACAATCCGATATCAAGTCCGAGGTGGGAATGCCCATGCCCTCAAGAATGCGTGCAGCAACCGCGTCCTGCTCATTGCAGATCGCAAGCAGCAAATGCTCGGTTCCGATATAGGTCTGTGCACCACCTGCGCATTCACGTGCCGCGCCCTCTATGATCTTGCGCAGCCGAGGCGTCATATCCTCGGGGGATACCACCGAGTAAGAGCCAACACCCGTCAGCGAAGCGACCGCATCACGCACGCGCGACAGATCCGCTCCTCGTGCTTGCAGCAGCTTGGCTGCCACGCAATCGCTCTCACCCACAAGTCCCATGAGCAAATGCTCCGAGCCGATGTAGGTATGTCCCAGCTCAGCTGCGTATTTTTGGGAAAGCTCCAGCGCATTTTGCGCCTTTTTGGTAAATTTGGTATTCATGGCTTACCTTTATGCGCCCAGGCGCTGCTTGACTAAAGCAGCGCGGAACAGGTCCCGATCCTGCGCCGAGCGCAGCGGCTGCTCGGCACACAGCGTCATGGTGCAGGGCATGATCTCCACGAGCAGGGTGTTGAGCAGGTCGGGGGAAATATCCTTGAGCAGCCCCATGCTGATGCCCAACCTCACGTCTGCGGATAACTGCAAAAATTCATCCGCGCCAAGTAAATGCGCGCTGCCAAGGATAGCGCGTGCACGCAGGGCTCTGTCGGTCAGATAGGCGGCGCGCTCCTGCTTTGCGCGATCGCACAGCTTGCGCTCGCTCTCAAGAATCTGCCGCGTAGTGTCCTCCATGCGCTCCAGCATTTCTTGCTCGGAGGCACGCAGTGAGGATCGGCAGGAAAGCATATACAGGCAATTCTGCGCCTGTGTGCCGTTCATCAAGGGGCGCAGCGAAATGCCAAGCCCCGAGAGCTTGACCGAGAGCGGCTCAATCTGCTCATGCAGCGTCAGCGCGGGCAAAAAGAGCAGGGCATAGGCGCGCATGGCTGTGCCGCATTCCAAAGGATCGGAGCACAGATAACCAAGCCCCGCATCAAAGGCGTACGCTTCCTTTTCATCGATCAGATCATCCATCTTAAAGGCGTTTGCCGCCGCATCCTGCAGGGAAAGCCCGGGCAGCGTGCAGCAGATCTGCACATGATCCTTTCCGCCAAGCATGACAGAGAGATTGCATGGCTCGTTGAGAAGCAGCGCGTGCGGCAGGCTGATTGAGGCAAATTCTTTTGTGACGTAGTATTTTTCAGCGTAGGATGCCGCGGTAGTGGGTGAGATGTCCGAAAAATTGATCATGGAAAAGCCGTTGCCTTCCAGCATCCCACCAACACCTGCGATGATCTCTGCTGCTTGCTTGGGCGAGATACGCTGTGAAAATGGGTATTTTTCCAAGTTTCTGGAGAGCGTGATGCGTGAAAATATGACGGTATCGTTTTCATATCCGGGTGTGTTGTACCAAGCCATTTCTCTAACCTCCTTAATTCTGTGCCTTGAGGGTATGTATCTGATCGCGCAAGAGTGCCGCGGTCTCAAAGTCCTCTGCAAGCACGGCTTGCTTCATCTGTTCCTTGAGCAGTGCAGCGCGCGCCTCTCTTTCGCGCCGCAGCCTGAAGTTGCGCGGCATGCGTCCGGGATAGGGCGTGCCGTCCGGCAGCGCGTGCAAAGAGCCGGAGATCTCGTCGCGAAAGGTCTTGTAGCATGCAGCGCAGCCCACGCTGCCGCTCTCGGCAATGCCTGCCAAGGTGGAGGAGCAAACGGGGCAGGTGCGCACAGCGGCTATATTGTGCGGTACTGTAATGCCGCAAAGATTGCCAAACATGGCGTTTTCGCTGCATCCGAACGAGGAGGATGCCGAGGGGATATGTACGTCCTCCAGCTCACCCGTGCGGCGCATGGTTTCGGCACAGTCGGCACAAAGCGAGCAGGAGCGCGTTTTTCCGCCTAAGTTTTCGTTATAGAAAACCGTCGCCTTTTTCTTTTTACATTTTTCACATAGCATAATGGAAAGTATCCTTTCTTTTATTGTTAGTCTATATCATTATAAATGCCCCGATGCGCAAAATCTGTCGCATCGGGGCGTGTGAAAATTTATTCTGTTTCACCGCCTGCGGGTAAGGCGTTGAAGCGGTCTGCAATGGCATTCCAGGTCAGAATATCCACAAGACCGTTTTGCGCAAGGTCAAGATATCCTTGCATACTTCGCACCGCGTCAGCCGTGGCAGCGTCATATTCACCCGTAATTTCGGGTGGCGTCAGGGCGTAGAGCAGCGTCAGCTCGCCAAGCATGTATTGCAAAACCGCTACGTCAATGCCCGTGGCACCGATGTCAAGAAATCCGCCCAGCGGTGCACGCGGAAAGAGAGCGATCGGTGTAGGCGGTGAGTAAAGCGCAAGCGAGGCAAGATAATCGGCATAAAGCCTTTGCCAAGTCTCGGCATCCGCTGTGCCCGTGGCAGGCAAGCCTGCCATGCGCTGGTAATTGCGCAGCGCGTCGCGCGTGGCAGATTCAAAAATACCGTCAACAGGTACAGGACCGATCTCCGGCGTGCTGTACGCAAGCTGTCGCAGATACCGCTGCAGGTTTGCCACGGCAGGGGAATAGTTGGGATGATTGCTTTGATCGGGCATAATTGCTCCTTTCATAAATCCAAAGCTGATGAATTTCATTGTTCACCCACGGCAAAGCCGGGGTATTGTCCGTCTTGCAGCGTGTCCGAGGCGACCAGATCGCTGTAAAGATCGGCGATGGCGGTCCAAGCGATCGCATCCACCGCACCCGAGGCAGGCAGCCCGAACTGGGTACGGAACGCGCGCACGGCTTGCTCGGTCTGGTTGCCGAAGTATCCCGTAGGCGTGACCGAGGGAATGGACGGATAGGTCTCGGAAATGCGGTTCAAGTATTCCTGCAGCACACGCACAGAGGGGGAATCCGCGCCCTGACGCAGCACCACGCCCGGAAATGGGATAGCACCGCTGACCGTGTATTCCTCGGGAACTGTTCCGACGATGCCCAGGTACGCGCGATACATGGTTTCCCATGTTTCGGGCCCGACAATGCCGTCGGGAACAAGCCCGAAGGTGGTTTGCAGATCGCTCACGGCAGCGCGCGTTGCCGCACCGAACGTGCCGTCAATGGTAACGGCGGGAATGGTGTTATAGTAGGCTGAAAGAAAGCTCAGATAGTATTGCAGACTCAGCACACCGGAGCCGCTGTCACCCTCTTGCAGTACCTCGGGAAACTGTTTGGTTACCTCCTCAAGTCGTATGCCCTCGGAGTCAAGCTCGTTGAGCCGCTTGACACCTGCGTAAATGGCTTGAATGGCAAACCACGTCGCGCGTCCCACAATCCCATCGGGCGTCAGGTTAAAGATCTCCTGAAAGGCGCGTACCGCTGCCTCTGTATCCTCCACGAAAATGCCGTCGGTCTGTACGATCTTGGGAATAGCAGGGTAGTTTTGCGAGATGCGGTTGAGGCGGATCTGAATTGTGCGCACGTCGTCGCCCACGTTGCCCACGCGCAAGGAAAATTCGGGAGGGGAGACGTCCAGACCCTCCACGGGCACGTCGGTGACAATGTCAATGTCATTGCCGTAGTAGTTGGTCAGGATCTGATATGGCGTCAGCCCTTGATTGGCAAGCTCCACTGATCCCCATTGCGAAAGCCCGTTGCATGTGACCTCCACGCCGTCGCAATAGGCGGCAAATAATGGCTCAACACTGCCTTGCCTGCGAATGTAGGAATTGAAAATGTCGCCCGCGATCTCGCGGATGTTATCAAAAATATCCCGTCCGTTGACAAAGGATTGATCAATGGTTGTGGAATTGGTAATATCAAAATCGTAGCCGCGTGAGCGGTAATATTGCGTGTAAATGCGGTTGAGCGCGAACGAGATCTGCGCGTACATGTTGGCGCGAATGGCATTTTCGGGCCAGGTCGGGTAAATTTCCGAGGAAGAAACGTTCATGATGTAATCAAGAAAGGGCAGCGTCACGTTCTGCGCAGGGGTGCCGGGCGCACCGAGATGCACCGTAATGGTTTCGGGTATGACGGGGATTTCGGGCATATCGTCCTCCTTTACAAATCTTGCAAGTGATGCGGTTAAAGATCGGGATTTTGCGATTCAAAGAATTGCTGCGTGTTGCGCCCGGCGTTATCGGTGTATGCATTGTCAGGCAGGGATTGCAGCACGGCAGGTTGCACCGCAACGATGCCGTCGAAAATGGGTACGTTTGCGTAGTAGTTTTGGTAGTAGCGGTCTGCCTGCACGTCTATACTGTAAAGCGCATACGGCAAAACGGCAGAGCCAGGTGCTTGCGAGAGTGCGCGTGCGGGTGCGGGCAGAGCGAGAATCGGTGTTTTTCCACTGCGGTCTGTCACCATGGACGAGATCACGTTACCCACGTCACCGCCGTTTTCGGGGTCGTAGTCACGCACGGTCACAATAACACCGGGCAAGGGAATTGCGCTACCTGCCGTGCTGACCTGCACGATCAGATATCCCTCTCCCGACGGAATGCGCGATTGGGAGCTATTGTCCATACATTTGCCTCCTTGAGTGTGTTTTTTCTGTATCATGGTATGAAGAGAAAGCAGAAAATGATACCGATCCAAGTATGCGCAAAGAGACGGAACAGGTCATGCTTTTTGGAAAAATTTTTACCAAACCACTTGACAAATACAATACTTCGTGATATGATGTATTACGCAAGGAGGAGTATTGTATGGATATTCAACTCAAAAGGGGTATGCTGGACGTTTGCGTCTTAGCAGCCATTAAAAACGAGGATTCCTACGGCTACAAGATCATCAAGGACATGGCGCCTTACGTAGGGCTTTCGGAATCCACGCTTTATACCATTCTCAAACGATTGGAAAGTGCGCAAATGCTGACCGTCCACACAGCGGAGCACGGCGGCAGACTGCGCAAATATTATCACATTACCGACAAGGGCAGGGAGCGCATTGAGGAATTCAAGTGCGAATGGCGCGAGGTCATGGTAATGTATCAATTTGTAACCAAGGAGGAAGGCGGAAATGACTAAACAGGAATTTCTTGCGCAGCTGCAAGCGGAGCTTTCGTGCTTGACCGAATCGGACGCACAGGAACGGCTGACGTTTTACAGCGAAATGATAGATGATCGCATGGAAGAAGGGCTTTCGGAGCAGGATGCCGTCATGCAGATCGGTGACGTGGGCGAGATCGTGGCAACTATCCTTGCCGAGATCCCCCAAAAAGCACCCGAGCACGTGATCACAAGCGTCGAAAAGCCGACGCATAAAACAGAAAAAGTAAAAACAGAGGACAAAAAGCGCATGGAAACGTGGCAGATTCTGCTGCTCATCCTCGGCTTGCCGCTTTGGCTGCCGCTGCTGATCGCCGCGTTTGCCATTGTCATCTCGTTGATCGCAGTGCTTTGGAGCATGGTCGGCACGCTATGGGGCGCTCTATTCGGCACGCTTGCGGGTGTTGGACTTGGCGTGACCTTGTTTGGGCTTTTCTGCATCATCACAGGCAAATGGGTCATGGGCACAGCACTGTTTGGCGCAGGGCTTGCATGCATAGGACTTGCCGTGTTTGCGTTTTACGGTTGTATTTACACCACCAAGGGCGCGGCTTGGCTGACTAAAATGACCTTCGTTGGCATTGCCAAGTTGTTCAGAGGAAGGAGAGAGGCACAATGAAAAAGAGTACAATGATTACCCTGATCGTCGCAGGCGCCATGGTGCTGTTCGGTGCAGGACTTTTCGCGGGCGCGATGACTGCAGGCGGCTGGGATTTCAGCATTCTGAACACTTATGAGATCGTCAACAATACCTATGACGTTGACCAGCCCTTTACCAATATATCGATTGACACCGACACCGCAGATATCCGCTTTGCCAAGTCAAGTGACGGCAAGTGCCGCGTGGCGACCCGAGATACGAGTAATCACGTCTATTCCGTAGTCGTGGAGGATGATACGCTGAAAATTCGGATGGATTTCAAGGAACCGTTTGAGATCGGTATCGGAAGCTATGATTCTTTTCTGACCGTCTATCTGCCCGAGGACGTATACGGTACGCTGACCATTAAGGAGGACACGGGAGACGTTGAGATCCCCGAGAATTTCTCGTTTGAAAGCATGGATATTGAGCTGTCTACGGGGGACGTGACCAGCCGTGTCGACACGACGGGAACTTGCAGAATTGCTACTACCACGGGAGATGTCAAGGTGGAGAACGCGTCGGTCGGCGCACTTGCGCTCAGAGCCACCTCGGGCAAGATCACGGTAAGTGACGTTGTATGTGCAGGGAACATCAGCGCAAACGTCAGCACGGGCGATACTTTTTTGACAAATCTGACCTGCACGGACTTGACCTCCACGGGTACTACCGGTGATCTGAAACTGACCAACGTGATTGCATCGGGTAAGCTTGATATCACAAGAGATACGGGAGACGTGACCTTTGAGGGCTGCGATGCCGCTACCCTTGCGGTAGTGACCGATACGGGCGACGTTACGGGCACGCTGCTTTCCGATAAGATTTTCACTTACAGAACCGATACCGGGCGCGTGGAGCTCCCCAAAACCACGACCGGCGGCGTGTGCGACATCACGACCGACACGGGGGATATCATTCTTCGGATTCAATAATGTATTCAAAAAGAAACCTCTTGCACCGCAAGGGGTTTCTT
>JAZOLE010000044.1:0-5803 GCA_045652835.1 Eubacteriales bacterium
TCTTTGAAAACGGCAAGGGCGTGCGCGTGCCCGTCACGGCATACGAAACCAAGGCGGTGCGCCGTAAGCTGACAAGTGCTTACTCGGATGCCTCCCCCGTGGTTGCCATTCTGGACGACACAGACAAGAAGCCGCGCGATATCATGCTGATCTCGTCGGATAACCGCGCGTTCGTGATCAAGACCGCGCTGATCCCCCAAAAATCTACGCGTACCTCCTCGGGTGTGACGCTGATGACGCTCAAGAAGGGTCAGACCGTGACCGCCGTACAGGTGGACGTAGAGGACTCCAAGGGATATAAAAAGACCAAGATTCCCGCTGTCGGTGTACCGATTACGGGCGAACAACTCAAAATTGATTAAAACTGAAAGGAAATAAGAATATGAGCAACAAGAAAAAGCACAAGAAGGTCGTTGAAGCCGAGCAGGAGCAGTCGATCAAGCTGGATCGCAAGACCATCACGAGAATCTTAGCGGGCGCGCTTGCAGCGCTGATGGTGCTGGGTACCATCACCATGACCATTATGTATCTGCTTGAAAGCGGACACGTACACTAAAATTTACAAAAAGGGCTGAGTCAACACAGGTTGACTCAGCCCTTTTTGTGTTTCCGTCTTATGCGAGTGTACGCTATGGGCAACTAAAGATAGCCCCCCCTCAAAGACAATGTTATTAAGTTAAGAAATCGCCCACAACAGACAAGAGAACGGAACAGCCGTGTGCCCAAAAGGCGTCCCCCGGGGGGGAAGCTGGCGCCGTAGGCGACTGAAGGGGAATGCGAAAGCTTAGGCTTGAATTGTTATACCCGAACGGCTATGCGCGCCGTCTAGTCCGGCGCTCCCCTTCAGTCGCTTCGCGACAGCTTCCCCCCGGGGGACGCCTTTTTGGCGCATACCCGCATCGTTTGTGTACCCGCTATGAGTTTTGCTTAACTTAATGACATTGAGTAAACCCGATCCCCCCTTTTTGCACAATCTCCTTGCATTTCACGAATATCTGTGCTATACTGTAACTATCATATAAAAAACGAGGTTTTATCATGAAAATCGCCATTCTCATTCTTGCCTTGGTGGGCATACTTTACAACCTTGTGCTGAATATTGTGCAGCAACGCTCGGCAAACAACCCCACACCTGCAAACGTTTCCGACGTGTTTGACGCCGAAACCTATCAAAAGTGGAAGGCTTACAGCCGCGAGAGATGCACGCTGAGCATCGTTTTCACTTGCATTACAGGTGTAGTGACACTCGCGCTGCTGGCAACCGACGTATACGCCGCATTCGCCTCTCTCTTCCCCTCGGGCGTGTTCATGCAGCTGCTGGCTGTCATTCTCCTTGAGATCGCCGTGGGCACCGTAGTGGGTATTGTGCGCGGCTACATATCGGACATGATCATTGAGCAAAAATACGGCTTTAACCGCACAAGCGCCAAGACCTTTGTGATCGACTGCGTCAGAAATACGCTGATTGAGCTGGTACTCTCCCTACTGCTTGCTATGCTGCTTTGGGGCTCGCACGCGCTGTTTGGCAACTGGATGATTCCCGTTTTTGCCGGAGCAATGTTCATCTTTACCCTGTTCATCTCTTTTATGTACCCTATCTTCAGCCGCATAGGCAACAAGTTCACGCCCCTTGAGGAGGGCGAGCTCAAGGATAACCTGATGGCTCTGCTGACCAAGCACGGATACAAGGTCAAGGCAATCGAGGTCATGGATGCCTCGCGCCGCACCACCAAGCTCAACGCCTATTTCACAGGCTTTGGCAAGATGAAGACCATCGTGCTTTACGATAACCTGGTCAATGCGATGACCCCCGACGAGATCTGCGCAGTGTTCGCACACGAGCTGGGTCACGGCTTACATAAGGACGTGCCCAAAATGCAGATCATGAACCTTGGCAACCTGCTTTTGATGAGCGTCATGGTTTGGATAGTGGTCACCAATCCCGCGTTCTGCACCGCCTTTGGCTTTGCAGGCACCAACTACGGCTTTGCTTACATCGTGCTTTCGGTGGGAATCGGTCTGGTCAACCCCTTGACAAGTCTTTTGACCAACGCCTACAGCCGCCATGCAGAATACCGCGCCGACAAGCAAGCGGTTTCCGAGGGATACGGTCCTGCCATGATCACTGCACTCAAAAAGCTAGCGCGCGAGAACTTTGCCCACCTTGCCCCCTCCCGCATCAACGTTGTGCTGGAATACAGCCATCCCCCGCTCTCCGAAAGAATTGCAGCGGTGGAAAAGGAAATGCAAGCCACGCATACATCATAACCCAATATCTAAAAGAGCCGTGTCGAACAGACTCGGCTCTTTTTTGTCGGGCACGAAATTTCCCCACGGCACGTGCGCTTATTTCCCGACAGCAATTCCTAATATTTTTCGCTATATTGGAAACCGATTATACAATTTGGTAATTTTTTACAATTCCTGCGGCAAAAGTTTGGTACAATTTCGGTGCGATTTCGTCTTGCAATTATTTCCAATTTATGGTAAAATATGTGCATAAAAGGAAATTACAGGAGGACACATAAAGTCATGGATACATCCACCAAAATACTGATCGCCGATGAAAACTCCGCTTCGCGCGCCACGCTCCGCGAGGGGCTTTCGCGCTTGGGCTACCGCTATATTGAAGAGGCTTCCAATGGAGAGGAGGCGCTTGCCAAGATCAACCGCTACCATCCCGACGTGGCGCTGATCGACGTTTGGCTTTCCAAGCTGGACGGCATTGGCGTCATTCGCAGCTGCAAGCAGCTGGATCTTTCGCCCGACCGCGCTCCCGCATTTATTATCACCTCACCCGTTTCCAATCAAAATCTGTTTATTCAGGCAATGGGCGCGGGTGCTTCGCTGTGCTTAATCAAGCCTGTCAATCCCATCAGCCTCTCCGATCATCTGCGCGACCTTGGCAGCGGCAGAACTCCCGCACCCTCCCCTGCCGCATCCGCACCGCGCAGTGAGGGCGATGATCGCACGCCCGACATTGAAACGCAAGTGACCAAGATCATTCACCAGATCGGTGTGCCCGCGCACATCAAGGGGTATCAGTATTTGCGCACCGCAATTTTGCTGACCGTTAATGACTCGGATATCATCAACTCGGTCACCAAGGTGCTCTATCCCAGCGTGGCAAAGAAATACCAGACCACGACCAGCCGCGTCGAACGCGCCATCCGCCACGCCATCGAGGTCGCGTGGGATCGCGGCGACGTGGATACGCTCAATTCTTACTTTGGCTATACCATTCAGAACAACAGAGGAAAGCCCACGAATTCGGAATTTATCGCCATGATCGCGGATAACCTCAGACTCAAGTATAAATTGTACTAATATCCGTAGGGGAGCATTCCATATGCTCCCCTCTTTTATGTCACTCTTATTCCACGGGCGGATATGCAAATCCGCCCCTACGGGCGTGCGAACCGTAGGGGAGCATTCCATATGCTCCCCTCTTTTATGTCACTCTTATTCCACGGGCGGATATGCAAATCCGCCCTACGGTTGTCGGATCGTCGGGGACGCCGGTCCCTACAGTTGGGAATATAAGATTTGTAACTTTTGTAGAAAAATCGGTTTTGCTCTTGATTTATCGGAAATAGTATGATAGAATATATCTCCCGCACAATACTTTTTTACATAGATCTACCTCACGCTACAAAGAAGGAGGCACACATGAGCAAAACTACGATTGGTATTCTTTACGATTTTGATAAAACACTTTGCACGACCGACATGCAGGAATATGCGTTCATCAAGAATCTTGACATGACCCCCGATGAATTTTGGGGGCAGGCAGGACACCTGACCAAGCTTTACGAAATGGAAAAGATTCTCGCATACATGCTGGTCATGATCCAAAAATGCAAGGAAAAGGGTATTCCCCTGACCGAGGATTATTTGCGCTCGTGCGGTGAAAACGTAGAGCTGTTTAGCGGTGTGGCAACTTGGTTTGACCGCATCAACGCCTTTGGCAAGTCTCTTGGCGTCAATATTGAGCACTATATCATCTCGTCCGGCACGTATGAGATCATCGAGGGGACGCCTATTGCAAAATATTTCAAGAAGGTATTTGCCTGCAGATACGTCTATGACCAGAACGGTGAGGCGGTATGGCCTGCACACGCCATCAACTACACGCTCAAGACCCAGTATATCTACCGCATTTCCAAGGGCATTCTTGACCTGACCGATGACTACAACCTCAACCGTGAGCAGGACGAGAGCCTGCGCCGCATCGCATATCAAAACATGATCTACGTGGGCGACGGAATGACCGATATTCCCTGCATGAAGATGGTCAAGGAGCGCGGCGGCAAATCGATCGCGGTGTATCCCGAGGGCAAGGGCGACACGGTCAAGCCGCTTGTGGACGATGACCGCATCAATTACGTCTGCGTTGCAGACTACTCCGAAAACTCCACCATGGGGCGCATTGTCAAGCTGATGATCGAAAACATGGCAATCACCGAAAAGCTTAAAAAAGAAGAAAGAGCTCAGCTCTCGCATTACAAGACCAAAAAGTAAAATCAGTCCGAAGCGCATGCTTCGGGCTTTTTTATGACGATTCGGAGCGTCCATATAATGAATCTCACCCACCGCAATCGCTTCTCTCGTTTTGGCTCGTGCCTGGCAAAACTCGCTCCGCTGCGGTCCAATCTGCTTGCAGATATCTCTCCCGCGGAGAGGGCTCATCAAGGCTTCCATTTCACGATAGTGAGTAAAACGGATATGCAAAGACAGGAGCCGATCTAAATCAGCTCCTGTCTTTGTTATTCATTTTGATATTCCTTCCCCGTTATCAAGTAATCAATTGATACATGGAAATATTGCGACATTTTGACAAGCATATCAAGGTCGGGACTTCTCTTTCCGTTTTCATAAAAGGAGATCGCTTCACGGCTGATATTCAGATCCATGGCAACCTTAAGCTGGCTGAACTTTTTGCGTTTCCGTATTTCTTTCAAGCCAAGCATCTCCATAAAAGCGTTCCCCTTTTTCTATAAAATCTATTGACTTTATTGTAACATTATGTTACAATAATTATGTAACAGTCTGTTACATAATTGTTCACTTAGAATTTTTAGGAGATGCTATGAAAAAGATTATTATCCTTGCAATCTTTGCTATTGCTATTTTAGTTTTTGCTTCATGCAAAAATCCCTCTGATAATGTAGAGGCATCAAATAGCTCAGACAATATTTCAACATCAGATCCGAATGACAGCATTGTTGAACAGTTTCCCTATGAGTCGCAAACTGAGACCACAACTTCAGAATCGTCTCCAACCTATACCATTACCACCTGTAGCAATACAGACGAATATGGCAAGGCTGGAACATATACTATGCATCAAAATATGTCCGTTTCTATTGTCGAACAGGTTTTACTAACTGCAACAGTCAATGATGGATATAATTTCGTTGGCTGGTTTATTGATAATATCTGTGTCAGCGAGGACTTAATCTACAATTATTCTGTTGTTGCAAAAAACGTGCGCATTGAGGCTCGCTATAACTATTTCACTGTTTCTACCGGCTCCAACACCAACGACAGAGGAAATGCCGGCACCTTTACAGAGATGAATCAAGTAAAAGTCTCTGTGGGCACATCTGTGACAGTATCTGCTCAAACAAATGCAGGATATAATTTTGTGGGGTGGTATATCGGCAACATTTGTGTATCAGAAGAACCCACATACTCATTTATCATGAAAGCTGAACGTCTTTATTTAGAAGCAAAGTACAGCTCCTATACAGTCAGCACCGGGACCTTTGCCGAAAGTACCGCCGGCTCTTTTACGCAAATC
>JAZOLE010000045.1:0-6962 GCA_045652835.1 Eubacteriales bacterium
TGTCATGAAGGTGTGCGGACGCTTTTGCGTGCCCTCGTTGTACAGAATCGAAAATCCGTTTGAGGCGGTGAAATTATAATAATTCGTGTAGGGATTCATGTCCACGTCGAATACGACATTGCTGCCATCCTTGCTTTTGACCTTGCCGATCAGATAGATCGGGACTGCAAAGTCAAAGTGGCAGTTGACAAACTTGACGTTTTGGCTGTTTTCCACCTTGAAGTAGACCATACCGGGGGTGATCAGGAAGGTCGAGCCGCAGCCGTCTACCGTCAGTCCGTCCGCACCGTTGATGGCAAAGGGGGGCTGCCTGTTGCCGGGGACTTGAGATATATAATATTTTTTGTCCTGCTCGAATTTGAGCGTCGCCTTTTGCTTGACTGCCTCGGTGACTGCGTTGAATATCGCAGCGCCGTCGTCGGTCTTGCCATCGCCCACGGCACCAAAGTCCTTGGCGTACAGCACGGTCTCGGTCGGCGCACTGACGGTTTGCCTGATTGCCTCAAGCTCCAGCTTTTTTGTCTCGATCGCGTCCTTGGGAGGATCCGGCTCAGTTTCACCCGGATCGGTGGTGATCTCTTCGGGCTGTGTGGTCTGTTCGGTGCTTTGTATAGGAAACTCCTGTTCTTGCGGCTTGGGTTTGCAGGCTACCATGGGGAGCAGCCTCAAGACGCAAAGAAGCAGAGAACATAACTTGCTCGTGCACATAACAGACCTCCTATTGTGAAAATTGTATAAACTTGAACTTAATTATAGCATACTATTTCAGAAATATCAATAATTCAGTCGTATAAAAGCATCATATGGAAGAGAAAAGAGCAATATATGTCCTATAAGTGCTGCAAATAGTTACAATTGTAACATTACATAGGCTGATTTGTGAACAAATGGCGCAACTGCTTGACAAAACAGATTGCCGCCCCTATAATGTGATAGAACAGTCAACCTAGTATGAAACGAGGTAATTGATATGAAAAACCGTACGGCAAAGGCATCAAGCAGCTATTGCCCCAAGATCTGGGATGCAAACGATCTGTATGCAGCCATGCGCGAGCATGGTGATTGGGTCGCGCTTCGCTATATTGAGGGCGGCAAGGTCAGGGAAATGACCTACAAGGGCTTTTGCGATCATATTCTGGATATGGCGGCAGGACTTGATGCGCTGGGGCTTGCCGGAAAGAGAATTGCACTGATCGGTGAGAACAGCCCCTCTTGGCTGACCGCCTATATCGCAGTGCTTGCGCTGGACAGCGTGATCATCCCCATGGATAAAGAGATTGCGCAAGTACAGATCGAACAGTTTATTGCGTCAGTTGATGCAGAGGCGGTGATATACGGTGAGTCGTTCAACGGCAAATTCGACACCGCTATGGACAACCACCCGACGCTGAAGTATTTTATCCCCATGGTACCCGAGCGTGGCGACCACCAAAAGGTGAGATGCTTTGATAAGGTATTGCGCATGGGGGCGGCAGGTGTGCGCACGGGTTGGAATCTGCCCCGCATTCAGGACAGATCCAAAATGGCGCAAATGCTGTTCACCTCGGGTACGACGGGCAGCTCCAAGTGCGATATGCTCAGCCAGCAGAACATTTATTCCACGGTCAATGCGGCTATGCGGTATATTAACATGACGCCCGACGACGTGTCCCTGAGCGTTTTGCCCGTGCATCACACCTATGAGCTGATGTGCTTGCAGGCAGAGCTGCTTTTGGGTATGACCGTGTGCATCAACGATAAGCTGCGTCACGTGGTCAAAAACATGAACCGTTTTCAGCCCACTGTCATGACGCTCGTGCCGCTGTTCCTGGATACCATGGAGAAAAAGGTGTGGGCAGAGGCAGAGAAAAAGGGTAAGGATAAGACGCTGCGTACCGCTATGAAGGCATCTGACGCGATGCGTAAGACGGGCGTTGATATGCGCCGCCGTCTGTTTGCCGACGTGCACCGTGCGTTTGGCGGCAATCTGCGCACCATCATTTGCGGAGGCGCAAAGCTCAATCCCGCGCTGATTCATACCTTTGATAGCTTTGGCATTACGGTGTACGAGGGCTGCGGCATTACCGAATGCTCGCCGTTGACTACGCTCAATCCCTTCTTTGCACCCAAGCCCGGCTCGATCGGCAAGCCTGTAGGCAGCTGCAATCTGCGTCTGGATACTAAGGGATACGGCAAGAACGAAAAGGGCTACAGTGAGGGCGAGATTCAGGTCAAGGGTACCAACGTGATGCTTGGCTATTACCAAAATCCCGAGGCAAACGCTGCCGTGTTTACCGAGGACGGCTGGTTCCGCACGGGTGACGTAGGCTATATGGATGAGCAGGGATACTACTACATCACAGGCAGATGTAAGTCGGTTATCGTGCTGGATAACGGCAAAAACGTATTCCCCGAGGAGATTGAGGAGTACCTTGGTTCGATCGACACAATTGCCGAGTGTGTGGTTGTGGGCAGAAAGGCCGATGAGCATACCCCCACGGCACTTGTTGCGGTGATCTATCCCAATTACGATAAGTTTGAAAAGGACAACTCGGATGAAAACGTCAAGGCGACCATTCTTGCCTCGATCCGCGCTATCAACCGTGATCTGCCCAGCTTTAAGCAGATCCAGCGCATCGAGCTGCGCGCCACCGAGTTTGAAAAGACCACCTCCAAGAAGATCAAGAGGCATTTGGTCAAGTAATTTTTTCTCGGTTGACAAAAACAAGAAATTATGGTATAATGTGAACGGTAAACCAAACCATAAGGAGGGCAGTATGAAAAGATTATCTGTGTTTATGATGTCTGTGCTGTTGTGCATTTCGCTGCTTGCAGGATGTGATCGCGAAAGCGACACTCCCGAAGACTTGTTTGCGGGCGATTGCGGAATTACCGTTGTGGCGCAAGTACAAAAAAACGAGTTAGGTTGGTTAGATCTCGAGTTGAACGTGACCAATATGACAGATCAAAAGGTTACTGCGGTGAGATTTTTCGCGGTGTTGCTGAACGCGCAAGGAAATCCGGTCGGCGGAGATGACGATCAGATTTTTATTGAGCTTGGTGAAAGTCTCCCGATAGAAGCTCAAAAGAGCGTGAAGGAAACGCTTACCGTTTCACGGAAGTATGCCCGTTCACTCGAGTTATACGTCGTTTACGTGGAGTATGCTGATGGCAGCACGTGGGGCGACCGTCAGGCAAGCGCAGATCAGATTTTTGATCGTGCACTGACCGTGGTTGTGAATGAAGCACAGGATCCGAGTATAGGTTCGGGAAGCTGAAAGAATCTTTATACTTATACTCCGGATGCCGGGGAGTCACACAATGCAGGGAGCGCAGCGCGAGCATTCCGATATGCCTTTCGGACGGTCGACCGAGTCCGCAGGCGCTTTCTTTTCTCTCCTTTACTTTCAAAAATATCCCAAAATCGCAACGGGAGGGGCTTGCCCCTCCCGTGATTTTATGTTATAATGTGCTTGATGATAGCAGAAAAGCGCAGAGCACCGTCTTGCTCCCACAGTGATTTTCTGCGTATTTTTGCAAGGAGGAAACGCATGCTGCGTCTTATCAAACGATGCCCCGCATATATGGCGGGATACAAGGAATACTGCCAAGAGCTATATGACAATGGCGTGATCTATTTCCGTCCCACCGATCCGAGGTATATCGATGACGGCTGGTTTGAACGCACAAAGCCGTTATACGATAAAAAGGAGCAGGGGCTGATCGAGGGGCAATCTCCGAGTATTCATTATTGGGCGGTGGACGGTGACCGTTTTATTGGTGAGTTTCAGCTCAGAACGCAGTTTACGGATAAGGTCATGACCGAAATCGGCAGCATTGGCTATGCCGTTCGCGTATCCGAATGGGGAAAGGGCTACGGCACGCATATTTTGCAAAGCGGCTTGGAGATCGCAAAAGCATACGGCATGGAAAAGGTGCTGTTGACCATCAATGAAAATAACGTTGCGTCCATTCGCCTGTGCGAAAAAATGGGCGGGAAGTGGCAAGACACCATCGAAGCCTACAATGACGCGGAAGGGCATCATCTTCTTAGGCGCTATTGGATCGTGTTATCGTAATCAAAAACTCCGACAGACCCGAAAGTGTGATGTTCTTATCGGAGAAATCACACAGCATAAAGTTCCCACAGACCAAACAAAAGGTTTGTGGGAACTTTGTCTTATAAGAAAAAGGAAACGGTTAAAGAAAGCATCGGGCAATGCAGGCCTCTTCTGTTACAGAACAAAAACCGCAGATCGTAAATCTGCGGTTTTTGTATTTCGTTTCTCCGATAAGAACAGTTGTCGGAGTTATTATTTTTATATGGAAAGATTAGTCCTTCTTCTTGATGCAAACGGCACCCAGAGCGATCATTGCAACAACTGCACCAACGCTTACGATGCTGCCGCAGCCCTTTTCTTCTTCTACGGGCTTGGTGGTTGCAGGCTTCTTGGTGGTTGCCTCAGTTTCTTCCTCGGTCTCCTCCTCGGTCTCTGCCTCGGTAGTGGGAGCTTCGGTCTCTTCCTCTTCCTCAAAAGCGCACCAGTTGTAGGCGTCCTCCTCGGTCTTGAACATAGCGATCTCCATCAGGTAAAGCACATCGCCCTCGTCCATGCCGATGGGGTCGATACGGAGCTGGCTGATATTGCCTTCCCATGCACCCTCAACGTTGAAGATGAAGTAGGTAAAGCCGTTTGCATCATCGCAGTATTCGCTGACCGCCTTAGCATCCTCGGTAGGAGCGGTCACGGAGCCTGCACAGTGGTAGATCTCAAAGTCATCGTAGTAGCCATCCTCGGGCACAAGGATCTTGAGAACGATAAAGGCAGCTTCCTCACCGGTCAGAGGGGTCAGATCGTACTTTTTGAAGTAGCTTGTATAGTTGATGGTGAAGTTGGGGTCCTCGGGGTACTTGATGTCGATTCTGTAGCCTTCCCACTCACCCTTTTTGGAAACGCCGCTGTTCTTGTTCAGACCGTTGTTGCCTGCCAAGGGGTTGGGCTTGGTGATCAGATCAAGGTCGAATACGAGTCTGTCATTGGTGCGCTCAACGGCTGCTGCACCCTCTTCGGTGGTAGCCTCGGTTGTAGCTTCGGTGGTAGCCTCGGTGGTAGCCTCGGTGGTTTCTTCGTTTGCATAAACGCAGAGAGCCATGCAAGAAACCAGCATCAGCATGCAGAGCATCAGAGATAATACTTTTTTCATAATTTTTCTCCTTAAAATTAAGTAGTATACAGGTTTATTATACAGATAATTTTGTTGCTTGTCAACAGTTTTTTTGGGGAAAAATGCAGTTTTTTATTCGCACTTGCAGGAGCAGGGTTTGGTGAAAAATCCGGTCAGATCCATCTCCCAGCGTCCTTGCGCGTTTTTGCGAAAGCCGATTGCCTTGATCAGTCCTTCATCCTGTACTTCGCCCGTGTAGTAAGCAAGATGCACGTCGCAAAGATCGATAAAGTTGAGCGCGGCGCGACCTGCCGTGAACATGGCTTGGTATGCGTCGGCATCGGGCAGCGAGATCAGCGAGTGCACCTCGCCGTGATCTGCGTAAATGTTAAACTGACAAACCCCTGAAAATTTGCCCTCGTCCCAAACGCTGTAGCAAAAATCCTCGGGCAGAAATTCCACACCGCAAAGGCGGCAGATCTCTTGCTGCGTGGGCTTGTCCTGAATCGGTTTGACCTCAAACATGGTCTCTCTCTCCTTTCAGATAAGCGATTTGGTTGCCACTCAGGCGCACGTACTTGCCCTCGGGCAAGTCTCCCAGCTCCAGCTCACCAATGGCAACGCGCACAAGCTGCTTGACGCGCAGGGATTGCAGCTCGCAAATGCGGCGGATCTGGCGGTTACGTCCCTCGTAAAGCGTCATTTCCAACAGCGTCTCATGCTCGCCCTGTGCCAGCTTGCGCACGCGGATGGGCTGTGTCAGATAGCCGTCCAGCTCGGTGGGGGCTCCCAATCCGGTCATTTGCGCGGTGGTAGGGTGACCCGCTACCAGCACGTGATAGATCTTGGGAATGTCGTGACGCGGATGGGTCAGTCGGTTGGCAAGCTCACCGTCGTTGGTCATGAGTAAAAGCCCCGAGGAGTCCATATCCAGTCTGCCGACGGGGTAGACGCGTGTGCCTGCGCTGCGCGTCAGCTCGGCAACCGTGGGGCGCCCCTTTTCATCCGACATGGTGGTAACAAAGCCACGCGGCTTGTGCAGCATCAGATATACCTTGCCCGATTGCTTGGGGGGCACGATCTTCCTGCCCGCGTATTCCACCACATCCTTGCCGGGCGTGATCTTTTGTCCAAGCTCTGCTGTGATACCGTTGACCTTTACGCGCCCTTTTTTTATCTCTTCCTCCGCAGCGCGACGCGAAAGCACACCGCAATCGGTGAAGTATTATGCAAGTCTTACTTGTTCTTCCATATGAGTCCTTTTATTATATCAAAAACTGTGCGCAGCCAAGAGAAGGGCGTGCGCTTTTTTTCTGTTTTTTGTACGTCGTGCATAGCGTACAGCGGAGCGCGGGCGATGATCTCGCCGTCCATGGTCCATACCGCCTCACCCATCTGCTCGCCCGCCGTTACGGGTGCATAGGCAAAGTGCGGCGCGCAGACCGTGCACGTGATCTCACCGCGCTCGCGCGGCAAGGTCAGCGAGACCTCAGCAGCCGTCTGCAAATAGACCTCGCCCTGCATACCGCCTGTGACGGGCAGGGCGGCGGCAAAGCTGTTGGCGCGTGCCAGCGTTACGCGCTCGTAGACGACAAAGCCGCTTTCATGCAGCGCGGAATGGGTCTTCCAATCGTCGGGGCAGTCAAGCGTCACGCAAATCAGACGCACGCCCTCTCGCTCGGCAGCGCTGACCAAGCAGCGACCACTTTTTTTGGTAAAGCCGGTCTTGACACCGATGCAGCCGTCCAGAGAGGAGAGCAGCTTGTTGGGGTTGCGCAACACGCGCGCCCCCTCTTGCTCGCGTAGGGGGATGGCCC
>JAZOLE010000046.1:0-3100 GCA_045652835.1 Eubacteriales bacterium
AGCGAAGTTGTACAGAGGGGACTTGATAGAGCCCAGGAACTTTGCGATGAGGATTTCCTTGGAGGGAATCTCTGCGAGTGCGTTTACACCTGCTGCGTCGATAACGCCGCCGTCAACGTAACCTGCGAGAATCTCGAAGGAGGGGATCTTCTCAGCGTATTCCTTGAGGATCTTTGCTGCGCAAACGGGATCGTTCTTGCTGATAGCGATAGCGGTCATGCCGTGCAGGTGCTCCTTGATAGCACCGTAGCCTACCTCGTCGCAAGCGCGGCCGGTCAGAGTGTTCTTCATAACCACGTACTTAACGCCTGCTTCACGAAGAGCCTTACGCATCTTGGTGTCGCTGTCAACAGTGATGCCCTGGTAGTTTACCACTACGCCTGCCACGGACTCCTTGATGTCAGCGGCCAGTTCAGCAACGATCGTTTTCTTTTGTTCGAGAATTGCATTGCTAGGCATTTTGTGTTTCACCTCCCAGTGAGAATGAGTAATAAAAAAATCTTCCTTCCGTCAAAGCATAGCTTCGCGCGAAGAAAGACTCACAGAAAGCGACATAGGTCGCGTATTCGTTTTGTTCTCTCCTCGGCAGGGAAGCGTGGCTTTTACGGAAACCTGCTGTCTTTGGATACGTCCTTGTCGGACACCATGACATTATAGCACGCTTCTGCCGAGTTGTCAATAGGTTTTTGAAAAAAAGTTGAAAAATATTTTTTTCTGTTTTTAATCATCGGATTCGACCGATTTGTTCGCCTTGAGCACGCGCTCTGCCATGCCGATCAATCTCTCGCGCAGCCAGTAGGGGCTCATGATGCGAATGGGGGAGTCAAGCGCCATGATCACGCTCAAAAAGCGTTCTACGTTGTGGAACTCGCATACGTAGCGGTTGCGGGATTCCTTGGAGATGATAAAGGAGCGAAGCTCGAGTACCGAGAGCTTATCGGGGATCTCGACCACGGCGGTATAGGGCATTTGCATCTGAATGACCGAGCTGTCTGCAGCAAAGTCTTCATTATTATATATAGATGATACAACGCCCATGTAGGACTCATCGTTATCCGAGGTCAGCAGCACGGGAAGGGAGAAATCCGTGGTGTAGTAGAAGCCCTTATGCTCGGCATCGTATTCGATCGGAGCGCCCAGCTGCTTACGCAGAAAGTCAACGTCGCGCTGTGCCTGGCGGTGCGAGACGTTAAAGCGCTCTGCAAGGCGCATAGCATTGGGGTAGCTGTATTCAGTTATTTTCTTGTGAAGCCATTGAATCCTGTTGTTGGCAGCCATCTTGTTGCTCCTTTTCTTGCGTTTGTTCTGGCTCTGCGGGAATGTTGCAGAATTTGCTGAAGCTCAGTAGTCTGAATGCGATATAAATACCGTTGCACAGGCAGAGCAGGGAAAAGCCGAGAATGCGCATGCCGTGCACGGCGCCTGTGGGATTGATCAGTACGGGGAATGCGCCTGCGAGTGCGCAGGAGTTGGCGAACAGCGCGATGCAAGCGCTTGCGAGATATCTGCGAGGCTGCGCTCTGTCAAGCGTGTAGCGAAGCTCTGCAGTCAAAAACAGCATGGTGGCAATGAATGCCAGCTGAAGCGCAATCTTGGCGGGGGCGTTCATGTGGTGATCGTGCTCAAAATAAGTCAGACCGCAAAGACCTGTCAGAAGGGCTACGGGACCCAAGCCGAGCACGACCGAGGCGTTTGCCAGGGTAGAAGAGTTGATGGCACGCAGTACATAATAAGCAACGCTGAGCACCGTGCCAAGCATTACGAGGGTTGCGCAGATGCCGTTGGCATCAAGCTTGGTTTCATGTGCAAGAAGTGCTGACATCTCGTCGGGACCGAAATAGGTCAGACCGAGTGCGCCTGCACCGAGTGTACCGATAATGGGGAAGGCGGCGGCAAAGCAGGGTTTGCCGCGTGTAAAATCATCTGCGGGCAACGTGTCCTTGGGAATCAGCACGAGCGTTGACGCAAACCACAGCACCGAAACGAATGCCAATGCGTTTGCCAAAAGGGGGATGGGGTGACCGGTGATAAAATAATCCGATCCGTCGTTTCCGACGAGATAACTGAGTAGATACAGGGCAAAGCCGGCGGCGCTGAGGATCAGCGCGGTCGAGCGAAAGACCTTGACTTTAGAGCCTTGAGAATCCATTCTATTCAAAACTCCCCGAAGGGAACCTCCGAAAACAAAATATACATATATATTATATAAGATAAATGTGAACAAACCGTAACCAAATCAAATAATTCGGCAATTATTTTTCGCTCTTTTATCAATATGCACAAAAATGGTCTCGGGGAGGGCGCGGGATGCTCCAAAAGACGGTGATTGTACGTGCGATCAAGGGGTGAAACGGGGTGATTATTGCGAAAAAACACGCAAAATTGTGCAATGTGCACAAACAGAACGCCAAATATTCGTTTAAAATCGTTATGAAAATTTTTAAAAACCTATTGCAATTTTGAAAGGGATGTTGTATAATGATAGGGCTTGATATGCGATGAAGCGAGAGGTTGCTTTGAGGGGACGCCCTCAAAGGTAATTTTCGCGGAGTATGTCCGAGAATCGGGCGAAGGTACATCCCTTTCCATACACGGTGCAACATGCGGCATAGTGTTGCTCCAAGGGTTTCAATTTACAAACGGTAGTCGGAGTTTGTTTGGCGCAGATGCTGATGCGCGAACAAAATCCTTTTTTATCGGGCGGGAAAAGAAACACACGGAGCGGTGTTAGGGATTCGCCCCACTTTAACAAATCGTCGCACCGGCGACAAGGCTTCCATATTATATACGCGTATGCAACGCGGGAGGCTGAGTCAAGGGAAGACGAAATCTTAAAAGGAGGCACAACAAAATGGCAGTAAAGGAAAAGATCAGAGTTCGTCTGAAGAGCTACGACCACACCCTTATCGATACCGCAGCTGAGAAGATCGTCAAGGTTGCTAAGGATAACGGTTCCCAGGTTTCCGGTCCTATCCCGCTTCCCACTGAGAAGGAGATCATCACGATCCTCCGCGCAGTGCACAAGTACAAGGATAGCCGTGAGCAGTTCGAAATGCGCACTCACAAGAGACTGATCGATATCATGAAGCCGTCTGCAAAG
>JAZOLE010000047.1:0-6398 GCA_045652835.1 Eubacteriales bacterium
CAGCTGCAACGTAACGGTGGGAGGTGCCGTGGAAGCCGTAGCGGCGAACGCCGTACTTCTCGTACCACTCGTAGGGCAGTGCGTAGATATACGCCTTTTCCTCAACGGTGCTGTAGAAGGACGTGTCAAATACGCCGACCATGGGAACGCCGGGCATCAGAGCCTTGCATGCGTTTACGCCCTTGATGGCAGGAGGTCCGTGCAGGGGGTTGATCGGGATGATGGACTCAATATAGTTCATCTCCTCATCACCCAGGATGCAGGACTGCTTGATTTTGCCGCCGTGTGCAAAACGGTGACCGACTGCGGTGATCTCGCTTACGTCTGCGATAACGCCCCATTCGGCATCGGTCAGCAGCTGCAGTACCAGAGCAATTGCCTCGTTATGAGTGGGCATAGCGTAATCCGCCTCATAAGTGGGCTTGCCGGGACGCTTGTGCGTGATCGCGCCGCTCAGACCAATCTTTTCGCAAAGACCTTTGGCGAGCACCAGATTTTCGTCCATATCAAAAAGCTGATATTTCAGGGACGAGCTTCCGGCATTGACGACCAGAATCTTCATAGAAATTCCTCCTCGGATTTTTTAAATCTTATTCACGATATATTATATCAAAGATAGCACAGAATTGCAATATATATGCTAAAACTTTTATATCCGAATTTTTCATAAAAATACTCGCTCATTTTTATATAATATTACCAGTGACAAAAATTTGTCAAAATTTTCCGTGAAAAATTGAATATTATCTACATTTAATTATATAAATCCAAATGCGTCGGTTAAAAATTTAACAACGAAATGACAAAAAAATAACAATCAAAAAATCGCGAATGTCGTACTTGGAGAGAATCTTGTTGGTCAAACCGCCCAAAGGGGATAAAAAGGGCAGGGAGCGCGGCTTTGCGCGCGGTGTCCGTGCGATGCTTGTCGGCGTTTTGAACAAAAATAACTTTTCGGGGAAAAATGTGCAAATCCTCTTGTAAAAGGCAAAAATCTCTGCTATAATGAACATGGAGTATTATGCAAGGAGGTAATGGCTGTGAGTCTGTTGATCAAAAACGTAAACGTATATCACAGCGACAGTATGCGCTTTATCCCCGGGGCTTTGTATGCCTGTGACGGTGTGATCGAGGGCGTGTACTGCGAAGGAGATGCGTTGCCTAAGTCGCCTGCGCAGGTGATAGACGGTGGCGGATGCTATCTTGTGCCCGGCCTTGTAGACACGCACACGCACGGCATCGCAGGTGGAGATTTCATTTCTGCCGACACCCACAAAATGACCGAAATGGCGCGCGCTTATCTGCGCGGCGGCGTGACGAGCGTGATGCCTACGTTGGCTTCTGCTCCTTATAACGACATGCTTGCCTCTGTGCAGCGCATTTCGGACGCCATGCAAACGGGTGCGGATTGCGGGATTTTTCGCGGTGTGCACGTAGAGGGCAGATATCTCAACGTTGCCAAGCGCGGAGCGCATGCGCCCGATCTGCTTGCCGCACTTGATGCGGACGAGCTGGACGCGCTGATCGGTGCAGCAAAGGGAGCGGTGCATCTGAGTGCCGCGTTTGAGCTGGATGAGGACGGCACATTTGCCGCACGCGCGCTCTCGTTGGGGGCAACGCTGGGACTTGCGCATACCACTGCCAATTACGCACAGGCAAAGTTTGCCATCTCGCGCGGCGTCAATAACTTTACGCACCTGTTTAATGCTATGCCGCCCTTGCATCACAGAGACGGCGGAGCGGTGTGCGCTGCGTTTGACTCGGACGTGTTTGCCGAGTTGATCGTGGACGGCGTGCACGTCTCGCCCGAAATGGTGGCGCTGGCATACCGAAACAAAAAACAGCAGTTGGTGCTGATCACCGACTCAATGGAGGCAACCGATTGCGCAGACGGTGAATACAGCATTGCGGGCATGCCCGTGACGGTCAAAAACGGACGCGCCATGACGCATGACGGCGCAATTGCAGGCAGCACGTTGCACCTGCTTGACGGTGTTAAAAACCTCGCTTCGTTTGCAGGCATTCCGCTTGAACACGCGCTGTACTGCGCAACAAAAGCACCTGCTCGGGCGATGGGGCTTGACGCTGAAATCGGCTCGCTGGAGTGCGGAAAACGCGCCGATATGCTGCTTTTGAACGCTGATTTTAACGTCGATCGCGTATGGTGCGGCGGCAAGGAAATGCAGCTTTGAGGGGCAAATTCCTTCAAAAAACAGCGGAAAACAAAATTTGTAATTGATAAATAAACCATAAATTAACAAGAGGATACTGACATGAACCAACAAAAACCCAAGTTTTATATCACTACCGCAATTGCGTATGCTTCCAAGAAGCCGCACTTCGGTAACACCTACGAGATCATCATGACCGACGCGGTCGCACGCTACAAGCGCGAGCGCGGCTATGACGTTTTCTTCTGCACCGGCACCGACGAGCACGGTCAGAAGATCGAGAACTGCGCTAAAGAAGCAGGCATCTCTCCTCAGCAGTACGTTGACAACGTAGCAGGCGAGATCAAGACCATTTTCGATGGTATGGGCGCAAGCTACGATCACTTTATCCGCACCACCGACGATTATCACGTTTCTGCCGTCACCAAGATCTTCAAGAGATTCTACGATCAGGGCGATATCTATAAGAGCTACTACGAGGGCTGGTACTGCACGCCCGATGAGTCTTTCTATACCGATTCTCAGGTAACCGACGGAAAGTGCCCCGAGTGCGGCAGAGATCTGGTTAAGGCGACCGAGGAGGCTTATTTCTTTAAGATGAGCAAGTATGCCGACAGACTGATCAAGCACATTGAGGACAACCCCGAGTTTATCTGGCCCGAGTCCAGAAAGAAGGAAATGGTCAACAACTTCCTCAAGGTTGAGGGCGGCTTGCAGGATCTCTGCGTTTCCCGTACCTCGTTTACCTGGGGCGTTCCCACCTTTGACCCCAAGCATGTCATTTACGTGTGGCTGGATGCGCTGACCAACTATATCACCGCTATCGGCTACGATCCCGACAAGACCTTCGAGGAGCAGAGCGAGCAGTTCCGCAAGCTTTGGCCCTGCGACGTGCACATGATCGGTAAAGACATTTTGCGCTTCCATACGATTTACTGGCCTATCTTCCTGATGGCGCTGGATCTGCCCCTGCCCAAGCAGGTGTTTGCTCACCCCTGGTTTATCGCAGGCATTGAGAAGATGTCCAAGTCGCGCGGCAACGTCATCTACGCGGACAAGCTGGCAGAGCACTTTGGTGTGGACGGCGTGCGTCACTACGCGCTTGCCGAGATGCCCTTCAATGCTGACGGCACCATCACCTATGATAACGTGATCAAGAGATTCAATACCGACCTTGTTAACAACCTCGGTAACCTTGTTAAGCGTACTCTTGACATGCAGAAGAAGTACTTTGCAAAGCAGGTTGTTGCTCCTGCGGAGTATAACGATACCGATAAGGATCTGATCAGCACCTGCGTGGAGTGCTATGACAAGTATATTTCTTGCATGGACAGCTACCACATTGCGGATGCTGTAACCGCTGTGTTTGATCTCTTGAGCAGAGCAAATAAGTATATTGATGAAACAACTCCCTGGACGCTGGCAAAGGACGAGGCGAACAAGGAAAGACTTGGCACGGTTATGTATAACCTGCTTGAGGCAATCCGTTGGGGTGCTGTTATGCTGCTGCCCCTGCTGCCCGGTACGGCAGAGGAGGTGCTTGGCATGCTGAATGCACAGGCACGCGGCTTTGATACCATTGGCGCTGCTGACAAGTTCTGCGGCATTGTCGCAGGCAGCGAGGTTGCGGATTCCAAGGTGCTGTTCGCAAGAGTAGACGAGCAGAAGAAGCTGGAAGAGATCGCAAAGGAGCAGGAGGCAGAGGCTGCCAAGAACGCGCCCGCACCTGCGATTGAGAAGCCCGAGGGCTGCGCACTGATCGGCATTGACGCGTTTATGAACGTAGAGCTGCGCTCGGCACAGATCCTGACCTGTGAAAAGGTGCCCAAGGCAAAGAAACTGCTCAAGCTGACTGTGGATCTCGGTTATGAGCAAAGACAGGTAGTTTCGGGTATTGCAAAGTGGTACGAGCCTGACGCACTGATCGGCAAGAAGATTATTTTGGTAGCAAACCTCAAGCCTGCAACGCTGTGCGGCATTGAGTCCAACGGCATGATCCTTGCAAGCGGCGAGGAAACTGTCAGAGTGGTATTTTTGTCCGAGGATACTCCTCTTGGCGAAAGAATCAGATAAAAAACATTACGGGGCTGCCGCACAAGCGTCAGCCCCAATCAATTAGCGTAACGCCCGTTGCCACACGGACGACCCCATTTTGAAAGTTTTCGCCCGCCTTTTTCAAAAGGCGGCGGGGACTTGGGGCAGCGCCCCAAGTCGCGCTCCGCAGAGCGCGAAATATTCTCGGCGTTTCTTTTGGTTCTTTTCTTTGCGCCAGCGGTGTCAAAGAAAAGAACGGAAAGAATTAGGATGCGCTACATTGAGAAAATTCTCTCCGTTCTTTTTGGGCAAAGAGCCGCAAAAAGAACCAAAAACGGCGTAAAAGAAGTTTCGCCTCTGCGGAGGCGACGAGGGCTGCTCACCCTCGACCTCGGTCGCTTTTTGAAAAAAGCGACGCAAAAACTTTTTATCTGTGACAACCCATGTTGAAAGGAATTTTATGAAACTCTTCGACTCCCACGCACATTATTTTGATCATAAATTCGACACCTTAGAGGGCGGTGCGCACGCGCTGTTAACTTCGCCCGCCGTTACCGATACCGTCGGCTGGATCATCAACGTCGGTACAAATCCCGATACCAATCGCCGCTGTATTGAGCAGACCGCACGCTACGATTTTATGTGGTGCGCTATCGGTATTCATCCCGAAGATTGTCAGCACTTGACCGACAGCCCCGATACCGTTCTTGCTGAGCTTTACGCGCAGCTCTCCGACCCTGCCGTCCGTCAGCGAGATAAGATCGTTGCCATCGGTGAGATCGGCTTTGACTACTACTGGCAGCCGGTCAACAAGGAGCTGCAAAGGGAATATTTCTCCCGTCAGCTGGAAATGGCGCGCGAGCTTGACCTGCCCGTCATTATCCATGACCGCGAGGCGCACGGTGATTGCCTTGCCATGATCAAGCAATATCCCGGTGTGCGCGGTGTGTTCCATAGCTACTCGGGCAGCGACGAAATGGCTAAAGAACTCTTAAAGCTGGGCTGGTATCTCTCGTTCGGTGGCCCTGTTACCTTCAAAAATGCAGAGAAGGTCAGACGCGCCGCATCTGTCGTGCCGCTTGATCGCCTGCTCCTTGAAACCGATTGCCCTTATCTGACACCGCACCCTTATCGCGGACAGATCAACCACTCGGGGCACATGCACCTCGTTGCTAAAATGCAAGCCGAGCTGCATTCGGTTGCAATTGAGCAGATCGCGCAAATCACAGCGGATAATGCTAAGCAACTGTTCAAAATACCGTAAATTTGTATAATATCAACAAAAAAGAGGGCGTAATTTTTACGCCCTCTTTGCAAAAAAATCAATCGCATATCTTGAAAAAATGTCCGTGGTGCTGTATAATAAAGGAGTATGTTGTATCTTTTTACTCATATTTGCACATGAAAAAACAATTTCGTTTTGCAATAAATTCAAATGAAAGGGATCCCTCGTCCCGGCAATAGGTCGGGAAAAAGGGAACAAGGAACACTACCATGGCTACTTTTAACACCAAGCAAATCAGAAACGTTGCGCTGATGGGTCACGGCGGCTCGGGCAAGACCTCTCTTGCTGAGTCTATGCTGTACGTATCCGGTGGCATTGACCGTATGGGTAAGACCACCGACGGCAATACCGTATGCGACTTTGACGCAGAAGAAAAGGCAAGAGGCTTCTCTCTGTCCGCTTCTTTGGCACACGTTTTCTGGAAAGATATTAAGATCAACGTGATCGACGCTCCCGGCTATCTTGATTTCGAGGGCGAAGTAAATCAGGCAGTTCGCGTTGCAGACAGCGCACTGATCATGGTTGACGGTAAGGCAGGTCTTGAGGTTGGTACCGAGCTTGCATGGGATAAGGCATGCGCAATGGGTATCCCGAAGGCATTCTTTATCAACAAGTGCGACGATCTGGACGCACACTTTAACAAGACCTTTGCAGAGCTGCACGAAAAGTTCGGTAACTCTCTGTGCCCTGTATTCATTCCCGTTGGTAAGAACGGTAAGGACATCACCATGATCGACCTGATCGACATGAAGGCTTACGTTTACGATGACAGCGGCAAGAGAACCGAGACCGCTATGACTCCCGAGCTCGAAGCAAACGCTGAGAGATATCAGGAAGTTCTTAAGGAAGCACTTGCAGGTACCTCCGACGAGATGATGATGAAGTTCTTCGACGGTGAAGAGTTCACC